>CAZZIY010000115.1:0-6794 GCA_964654525.1 uncultured Vampirovibrionales bacterium
AATGACTGGGGCTGTATGCTGATCGCGAGCAAAATAACTGTCCCGGTGGATCCGGCAACCATCATTGGGGTCTCTATCGGCAAGCCACTCACTTTTAGAGGCTTGCGGTCCGACACGATTATTCTGTACCCACCAAGCCACAGTCTCTAAGACAGGGCGGGTCTCTCCTCTGTTTTGAGCCACCTGCCCTCCATGCCACAGAACCAGGCTATCTTCTGTCCCATTCATCAGTAAAATGGGTGTGGGCAGTTTTGGAGAGCGAATCGAAACTTTTTTTGAGGGAAGGGAAGAAATAAACGCAGCGCCAGCAGCAAAACGTTCGGGGGCTTCTATTAACAAACGTTGCGTCATCATTCCCCCGTTAGAACCTCCCGTCACATAGACACGTTTGGTATCGATAGAGTAATGAGCAGGCAGCCAGTCCAATATTGCCTTGATAAACCCAACATCATCGGCGTTGTCTTTAGCCCAGGTACCGGTGTTTCTGAGATCATTCCAACTTTGGTGATCTCCATAGGTATCTAAGTTTTGTGGATTAACCCCGTTAGGGACCACGAGCAAAAAGCCTTGCTCGCGTGCCAGTTCAGGCCACAATTTAAGTGCTCCGGCTCTGCGCGTAAATATTTTGCGCATACTTTGTGTGCCCCCATGAAGCAAAATCACCACTGGCATTTTCCGAGAATTACTAGCAGGCTGATAAACCATAAACCAGCGCTGCATCCCACCCGAATGAATTGCATACTCTGTAAATCCCGGCGGGAGAGGAATAACTCCTGGTGCTGCTGCCCTCACGATGCACTTGGGATCTATCCCGATTGAAAGCGCCAAGAGTAAAAATAGCAAAAAGGCTCTCTTCAAAACCGGGACCAGCATCAATGTCATTGATCTTCCTCCGATCGCAACTCGTTGGCTTGTATCGAAAAGTTATTACACTGAAGTTATTACACTCTGGACAGCTGAAAAGTTTCAGACACGTCAGGATTTACTGGCCACCAGTGCGGTCACATCTCCGTCTAAAATATGTTTGCTCGCCAAGGATAAACCAGCAGCTTCAAACCATTGGGTATACTCGGCCTGTGTAAACACATTCCCCTCATCGGTTGTTATCATCTCATTGACACCAAAAAGCAACGGCCACCCGGGCTCACTGCGATCATCATCAGGCACAAAATCGACCACCACCAACTTGCCTCCTGGCTTAAGCGCCTCTGCCACGTGAGCAATCAGTTCAGCTGTGGAAAAAGGACCAATCGCATGGCATATATTGGCTAGCACAGCAAAATCATAGGTGTTTTCTGGGAGAGTCAACATCTCCAGATCTCCAGGAGTATAAGTCACCCGCTCCGATAATTGGTGTTTTGCGACGTATTCTTTAGCAATCTCTACCACGCTTGGATAGTCCAAGATGGTTGCCCGGGCATTGTGATTGGCTTCCAACAGTGCAATAGACCAAACCCCGGTGCCACCACCGACATCCAGTATACTGAGATCGTTAGGGGCAGATTTAAAATCAAGCATCTCGGCTAACTGTTGAGCGGTGGGATAGTTAGACACATAAAGCCCCTTGGCGAGTTCCGCAAAATAGGCTTCCAATTGTGCCAGCCCCTGAGCAGAACCTGCCGGCTGACCAGTTTTGACAACGCTGGACAACTGCGTCCAAGTGTCCATCAATCGTTTCCCGTGCTTTACCATACCGCCCATATAGCTTGGACTGGTTTTAACCAGGTATTTTTCCACATCCGGGGGCAGTTTATAGGCAGCATTGTGCTTTTCCAAAAAACCAATTCCGACCAAGCCATCGAGCACAATGGTTAACGCACGAAGATCCACATGAATGGCTTTGGCAATGGCCGGGGCCACCCGGTGCCCATTGGCAATTTGCGTAAAAATATCCAGATCACAGGCCGTAAACAGCAATTGGCTTCGAGCAAACCCGTACAAAGCGTCTTGAATCCGATCTGAGGAGAGGCCCATCTCTGCTTAAGCCCCTGAGGATTGGAGGGTTAGTTTCTCAATTTTGGCCCGCTGGTCAGCGGTCACCAGTTGCTGAATCAAAGGCTCGATATCCCCGTTTATCACTGGTGTCAGTGCAAAGTTTTCGCCAATGCGGTGATCGGTTACCCGGTCTTGGGGATAGTTATAAGTACGGATACGCTCGCTACGGTCACCTGTGCCCACTTGGGAGCGGCGTAAATCAGAAATTTCTTTAGACTGCTTTTGGAGTTCGAGATCGTATAGCTTGGCTTTAAGCAATTGCATTGCTCGTTCTCGGTTTTGGTGCTGGCTCCGTTCTTGGGTACAGTGAATTTGAATTCCAGAAGGCTTGTGAAACAATCTCACAGCGGTTTCTACCTTGTTCACATTTTGCCCCCCGGCCCCACCACTTCGGATGGTCATAATTTCAATATCCGCAGGGTTAATCTCAATGGCGACATCTTCCACCTCGGGCATCACCGCAACAGTGGCGGTGCTGGTGTGAATTCGCCCTTGAGACTCTGTGACAGGAACCCGTTGCACCCGGTGGACGCCTGATTCATATTTCAAGCGACTGTAAACGGCGTCACCGCGAATCGCAATAATCACCTCGCTCACCCCGCCCAACTCGTTCTCATTAATACTCATAATTTCTGTTTGCCAGTTTTGAGTGGCGGCAAAGCGCATGTACATTCTCATTAAGTCTGCGGCAAAAATATTGGCCTCATCCCCCCCGGCACTGCCGCGGATCTCTAACATAATATCTTTGTCATCGTTAATATCTCGGGGCAGTAACAAGATACGCAGTTCTTCTCGCAACCCACTCATCTCAGCTTCAAGCCGGTCTATTTCTCCTGTTAAAAAAGCTTTCATGGATTCATCGGCTTCTGACTGAAGCAATTCTCGGGAATCATTGAGATCAGCAGTACACGCTTTCCACTTGAGAAAGGCGTCCATAGTGGTTTCCAAAGCGGCCCGCTGTTTGGACAAATCCCGCAGCTTGTTGGGGTTGGCCAAGACATCAGGTTGAGAAAGTTGCTCACCCAATTGGTGATACGAGCGTTCCACTTCCTCGAGTTTTTCGATTAACTTTTCCATGATGTTTCCACGATAATAGTGCTTTGTGTGTGTAAGCTGGTATTTCTGGAGAATTTTAACCCAAAAACAGTGCAATTACCCTCTGCTTGTAAAAAGGGTAACGCACATAAGGGCAAAGATGAGGCGTGAGCCTTATTTTTTGGCGTAGCGTTTTTTGAATTTTTCCACCCGACCTTCAGTATCAACAATTTTTTGTTGACCGGTATAGAAGGGGTGGCAGGCAGAGCAAATATCGACCTGAATTGTAGGACGGGTTGAGCCAGTGGTAATCGTATTTCCGCAAACACAGGTGGCTTCAACAGCATAATATTGGGGATGAATTTCGGGTTTCATAACTGAGTGGTATCTCCTGACTGGGGCTTGAGCATTTTGATAGTTGTCTTAGTCGCTGTTATGGAATAAATAAAATCCAGCAATCGTTTCCCTATGTTATATCCGCACGACCAGAATATCAAGCCCACTCTCATTTCGGAGATCCGCTGAACAGGGGGCGTGAAAAAGTCCTGATCAGAATTAAACTCTTACATATATATAGGAAACTGAACGATGTCGTACCCGCTAGATTTTTTTTTAATGCCTTTTTATCCCCTGCGCTATAACCGCAAGCAGGGACCTTCGCCCCTTTCCATACTTCTGGCTGTGACTTATCTCTTGGCTTGTTCAGGCGGGGCTTGGGCAGAAAGTCAAAGTATCAAACCCGCCGATATTTATCTCACCCAAGACCGTGTTTGCCGCAAATGTCTCTGGGAAGTGGTAGACGCGGATCACGTTCGACTCACCAATCTATCTGGAGTCAAAGGCGTGTACCCTTTACGAGAAATACTGGGTGTGGACACTCATCCTGCACTGCGGAAATGGATTTATCACAGCGCCCACGGGATTGGCGTGCCTGGACCAATTCTGGTACCCGATGCCTTTGACGATGGGAAGCCGGAATTTTCACCAGAGCCCTATAACTAGACCCATAAAAACTCTAGTATTTTAAAAACAAAAAAATAGATAGTTTCGTTTTTGTCAAAGACATGTTGACAGAGGGTAACGAAATGTTACAATTTCTTTCGTACTAACCTCGGTTAGGTTGAATTTTTCTTTACCGAGATCAATACTACTAACTGTTGATAGTACGTTATCAATCTGTCGTCTGAGTCAATTTATTTTTCCTAAACAAGTCTGAGTATCCCAAGCGCTAAGTAACCTAAAGAATCCATACAGAACCCACAAAACAACACAGAAAGTGTGAATATTATGGAAGGTCTCTACTTTTTAGCTGGTTTAACCCCTGTGGCCGTTGCCGGAACAAATGCGTTGAAAAGATTTGCCGGTGCAGTCCAAGCCCCTGTTACCCAAAAACCATTTGCTGACCTTAACGCACCTGCTCCTCAATTTGGTAACGCCTTCACCAGCTTTGGAAACCAATTTGGTAATCAACGCTTGAACGTCTGGGCCTAGCCCACACATTCATTTCAACCCCAAAAACAATTTCTCCTCACTCTATAAATATATTTTCCCCTCACACACTCCATAGAACTCACAGTCCCGGTTAATCGTAACCGGGCTTTTTTTTGGCTACTTTTGCCGGAGTTTTGTGCCTTCAGCGGTTAGTTCAAACACAAACAAGGCAGATTTCTGCCCAGCAGCAAACAGGCGCATATTTTCAGGATCATTCAACGGAAGCTTTCGGATTAAACCCAGTCCCATAGCAGTTTTGACAGCTGCTGTCAGTCCTGTGTTTAAAACCGTCCCAGACACTGTTGACTCACGAAGCGTTGGAATCCGCTCTGCTAAACAGAGAAACCCTGCGGCTTCGGACGTGCTGAAAGGGGTTGCCGTTGCATCTAAGATCATGCTGCCGGTGATACCAGGGAGTTGGGGGAAGGTTTGCGTCAAAAAATCGGTAGAATTTGAGCCAAAGCGAGCGTTAGAGGCTGAGTGTGGCTTGATAAAAACGGCAGGACGGGCAGCGGCGATATGCATTTAATAGAATCCTTTTTAAAAATGACTTGAGAATTACAACAAGGTTCAACACAAAAAATTGCGATCAAAATTTGCAGGCTTAAAAAACACGAGGCTTTTCTGGGTGGAGGGGTAAAAACTTGGTAATACTATGACGAAACAGCAGTGTCACCTCACCGACAGGACCGTTCCTCTGCTTGGCTATAATAATGTCCGCGGTTCCCGGCTTTTCGGTTTCCTTGTTGTAGTACTCATCTCGGTAGATGAACATGACGATATCGGCATCTTGTTCAATAGAACCGGATTCCCGAAGATCACTTAGCATCGGTTTTTTATCTTGTCTGCTTTCCACTGCCCGGGATAGCTGGGAAAGTGCCATAACAGGAACTTTTAGCTCTCTGGCAATGCTTTTTAAGCCGCGAGAAATCGCTGAAATCTCTTGCACCCGGTTATCGGAATGGTGTCCCCCAGAGCGAGATTCCATCAATTGTAAGTAGTCAATCACAATCAATCCCAGTTGGCCGTCGGTTTCCACCATCAGTTTTCGGGCCTTGGCCCGCAATTCCATCACGGACATCCCCGGGGTGTCATCGATATATATGGGGGCATCGCCCAATTTTCCCATTGCAACCGAGAGCTTTTGGAAATCTTTCTCAGTGATATTGCCGGTTCGGATACGCTGAGCGTCAATTTCTGCCTCAGAACAGAGAATCCGCTGAACCAACTGTTCTTTGCTCATCTCCAAGCTAAACATCAAAACCGGCAAATTTTCTCTCAACGCAATGTGGGAGAGCATATTGAGACAAAACGAGGTTTTTCCCATCGAAGGACGGGCAGCCAGAATCAGCAAATCCGATTTTTGAAGCCCTGAGGTGTATGAATCGAGGTCATAATAACCAGTCGACACCCCCATTAAGGAGCCTTTATTGGCGTGCCGTTCTTCAATCTGCTCAAAAGTGATTGGCAACACATCTTTAATATGGTTGAGATCATCCGGCATCCCTTGCTGTGCCAGTTGAAAAATGGATTGCTGTGCTTTATCCAGAGCCGATTCCGCATCATCGGCTTCAAAGGCGTTTTCGACAATTTCTGTCCCTGTCTGGATCAGGTGCCGAAGCATGGATTTATCACGAATAATTTCCGCATAGTACTGAATATTGGCCGTGGTTGCGATCGATAAGGCCAAATCATTGACGTAGGAGCGCCCGCCTACCACATCCAGCAAATCTTGATCTTTCAGCCACTCAGAGACCGTAATAATATCGACTGGCTCGCTTTTTTCAAACAGGGCCAGCACGGCTTCATAAATAATATGATGGGCCTGACGGTAAAAATCCGTTGGTTTGACAATTTCCACCACCCGGGTCAGGGCATCGACGTCCACCAACACACCACCCAAAACCGCTTGCTCCGCCTCCAGGCTTTGGGGGGGCACGCGCTCAAAAGGATGCTCTAAGGCTTGTACGACCGTCGCATTCATTTATAAATTCACCTTAAATACCACCCTTTTCTCAATACTCCTGGACAGGGTTTATTCTAACAAGCCCGCTGGCCTGCGTCTTCCATGTATGAATTAAGATTACAGGCGCTGCGCAGATTTCAGGGGGAATGAATATCTCCAATATATCAATTTTGTAACATTTGAAATTCTTAAGGCAATTTTAATATTTCGATTGTTTTTATTTCTGTACAGAAGTAATTCTTAATTTCCTATTATTCCCAACCCCCACTCTATCAATAGAAGAAGGAGATCAACCCAATGGGTTTTG
>CAZZIY010000116.1:0-4032 GCA_964654525.1 uncultured Vampirovibrionales bacterium
AGAGCTATCCTCAGCCGTGCATCACTTGCTTTTGCCAGAAAAAGCGTGGGGAATTGCCAGCTATTTAGAGCCAGGAACCCCCATTGAAACCCAAATTATTACCAATAGCGACGGCATTATGCCTGTCTTCTATCATCTAAAGGAGTTTTTTACGTCCAATAATGTTCGAGACGTCGATAATTTGGCCACCGCACTAATAGAAGCCTTGACCAATGCGGTCTATCACGTGAGCCGTAATGAGGACGGAACGGATAAGTATAAAAAAGGACAATTTATTGAAGCCTTATTGCCTGATGAATACGTAAGTGTGCAGTACGGCCGGGATTCAGAGCGGGTGGCTGTCTGTATCAGCGATCAGGGCGGTAAAATTTCTGCAGGAGACATTCTCTATTGGTTAGACCGCAATGTCAGTGGAGCTGGCCTGCTAGATACCCACGGGCGTGGTGTTTACCTGATGAGAACCCTGGTGGATAGACTCGTGATTAATATTGAACCCGGGGTGCGAACCGAAATTATTGTGATGGATTATTTTAGTCCGCAGTACAGTGCCAATAAGCCGCTTTATATCAATCAAATGTCTGGAAAGCCAGAGTTTCAAATGGCTTCATAAAAGATTACAATTCCGCACCAAGTTTGCTTCAACCGTCTTTATGCCCCCAGAACAGACACCCACAGACAGATATCAATTGGAGGGCACCCATTCCTATGCGAGTCCAGCCTCATAAAGTCACGCCTCAGCAAGCACAAGCTAAATCACCCGCGGGCAAAAATCCTAAAATGTCGGGCCCTCAAAAAGCCAGACAAGTGGCTACTGAAGCCGCTGAAACAGTCGCAGAAAATGTGAGTCAGCGCGTAAAAGGCGGTAAAGCTTTTCAACTCTTTGAAGCCGGTCGTGAGCGCTTGGGCGAAGTGGCCAAAGGGTTCTTTCAGGGCAGTGTGTTTAAAGGCATTGGCCGGATGCTCCGCAAGACGTTATTGCGTCCTGTGGGGTGGATAGAATTGGTGGCGACCTTCTTTACCGGGATCCCCTTCTTTTTAAAGCATTTTATTGAAGGCCTGGTGGGCGTCGATAGCATTATTCTCAAGCGCAAGAAATCAGCCACAAACTGGCTCACACAGAGCGTTCAGTTTGAAGGCAGAACGCTAGTGGATGCATTTAAAGGCCTTTTTAAAAAAGGGATTAAAGCAGCTTCTCATGGGGTTTGAGCATGACAAAATCCGCGAAAGCATGATCCTGACATGTCTTTAGCCCTATAAAAAGAAAAACCCCAAGACGTTGTCTGGGGTTTTAGTATCAATAATGAAAACTCTCTATCCTTTGTCTCACCAGTAAAACTGGTGATCGACTATTATCATACGAGCCTTTGATCGACGGTGGAAGGTGTTGTTGCAAAATGTAACAGCATCGATGGTAGCGTTTGAGAGGGTTCATGTCACGATGGGAATGGACGGCTTGCGCGTGGCAAACCTGAGAGGGTCACGATCACTCTAGCCCAAGGGTTTTCACACGAAAAATTTTTGTTTTGTGTATAATGCCATGCAACACAACATGATCCCTTTTGTCTTTATTGACTGTGCTAACTCTCTTCTCGTGTTTATTCCATTGTAGTTTTGCCATTGTAACCTTTATAGTGACCAGGAAAGGGATGTTCCTATTAACGCGCCGCAGGATACACGCCTGAGAAAGCCGTCGTGGCTTAAAGTAAGGCCGCCTTCAGGTGAAAAGTACACCTGGATCAAGGCCCAAAGAGAATCCCTAAAACTGGCCACTGTTTGCGAAGAGGCCAGATGCCCCAATATTGGGGAATGCTGGACGGTGGGCACAGCCACATTTATGGTGATGGGTGATGTATGTACCCGTGGCTGCCGCTTCTGCGCTGTGTCTACAGGCAATCCTAATGGCTGGCTCGATGAAGAAGAACCCATGAAATTGGCACAAACCATTCGAGAGGCTGCTTGGGACTATGTTGTGATTACCTCAGTGGACAGAGACGACCTGCCTGATGGTGGGGCGGCACATATCGCCCGTTGTATTGCTGAAGTGAAGCACCAGTCACCCGGTATTCGGATTGAGGTTCTGATCCCAGACTTTCGGGGCCAAGTGACGGGAATCCAAACTGTGCTCGATGCGGGACCTGATGTGCTTGCCCAAAATATTGAGACCGTTGAGCGTTTGACTCATACGGTTCGAGACCGCCGGGCGGGGTACCAACAAACCTTGGATATGCTGCAATATGCCAAACAGGCCGCACCCAAATGTCTGACCAAGTCATCGATTATGCTGGGTCTGGGTGAAACAGACGATGAGATCTTGCAATGCATGCAGGATTTGCGGGCTCATGGGGTTGAATTACTGACCTTGGGCCAGTACCTACAGCCCAATGAAAAGCTTTTACCCGTAGAGTCCTATGTGACGCCCGAAAAATTTGAGTATTGGGGCAGAGTTGCCGAAAAAGAATTGGGCTTTCTGTACTGTGCCTCAGGCCCATTGGTACGGAGTTCATACCGTGCCGGTGAATTTTTTATCAAAAAAATTCTTCAAGAATATTCTTTGTAAGTAATAGGAGATGTCAGTCATGTCCGAACCGTTGCTGCAAGTGATGCAGGATGATGCCAAAAAAGTGACCTTACCACCCGGTCTGTCTGAGGCTGATCTAAAAACGATGTACGAAGGCATGGTCGCGATTCGAGTCTATGATGAACGCTCTTTAAAACTTCAGCGCTCGGGCCGGATCGGTTTTTGCGTCACTTCCTTTGGTGAGGAAGCGACACAGGTGGGGACGGTGGCTGCATTAAAAGATATCGACTGGATTTTTCCTTCTTACCGTCAGTACGGTGTTCCGATGTACCGAGGTGTACAGCTGGAAGATATGGCTGCTCATCTCTACGGTAATAAATTTGATCTCGCCAAAGGCCGTCAGATGCCGGCTCACTATACGTTTAAAGACAAACGCTTCGTAAGTATCTCGAGTGTTATTGGAACACAAGTGATTCAAGCTGTGGGTTGTGCCATGGCGGCAAGAATCAAAGGGGATAACTGTATCGCAGCAACCTACTTTGGTGACGGGGCCACCTCGTCCAATGATTTTCACTCGGGGCTCAATTTTGCGGCTGTTTACCGGGCTCCAGTCTTGTTTTTCCTGGTCAACAATCAGTATGCTATTTCTCTTCCAGTCAAGAAGCAATCCGGTAACGAGTTGTTATACAAACGGGCCGAAGGCTACGGGGTGCCAGGGATTCGTGTTGACGGAAATGATGTCATTGCAGTCTATCAAGCAACCAAAGAAGCAGCCGAAAGAGCACGCAATGGGGAAGGCCCCACCTTATTGGAACTATTCACCTACCGTGCTGGTTCTCACTCCTCTTCAGACGACCCTAGTCGTTACCGTTCACAAGATGAGATGGATTCTTGGAAAAAGAAAGACCCGATTGAGCGTATGAAGCGCTACATGCAAAAGCTCGGTATCTGGACTGAAGCCTACGAAACAGAAATTTGGGAATCTTTCCGCGAGCGCATCAATCAATTTACCACCGCTGCTGAAGAACAGCCTGAACCGTCGTGGGAAAGCTTGTTTGAAGACGTGTATGCAGAGATGCCCGCTTCTTTAGCACGGCAAAAAGATCAGTTATTGGCACGTGAAAGTGGCTTAGAGCTCAGTAATGAGGGTGAATTCCCCTTATAACAGGAGCAAAAGATAGTTTTATTGACTGACAAAATGGAGGCGAGATACCAGACGTTATGCCGACAATGACTTTACTACAAGCAATTAATGACTCTCTGAGAACCGAAATGCGCCGGGATAACCGGGTGGTTTTGATGGGAGAAGATGTGGGCGTGAACGGAGGAGTGTTTAGAACCACAGAAGGACTTTACAGCGAATTCGGTCCTGATCGGGTGATGGATACCCCCTTGTCTGAAACCGGAATCATCGGTGCTGCTATTGGCATGGCGGTTTACGGGCTGAAACCTGTCTCTGAAATTCAGTTTGCTGACTTTATTTATCCCGCCTTTGATCAAATTGTTTCAGAACT
>CAZZIY010000116.1:4132-6759 GCA_964654525.1 uncultured Vampirovibrionales bacterium
TGGTGCAAAGCGGGACGGATCTGACTGTGTTCTGCTACGGTGCCATGGTGGATGTTTGCGAGAAAGCCGCTCGAAAGATCCAGGAAGAGGGCTATAGTGTTGAAATTATTGATCTCCGAACGTTGTACCCACTCGATGAAGAGACGATTTTAAATTCTGTGGTAAAAACAGGACGTGCGATGGTGGTATACGAAGCGCCAAAAACCTGTGGCTACGGAGCAGAAGTGGCTGCTTTGATTGCTGAAAATGTGATTGATTCTCTCGAAGCTCCTATTAAACGGGTTGGTGGATTCGATACCCCCTTTCCCTACACGCTCGAATACGTCTATGTCCCACACCCTGTCCGGGTATACCAGGCAATGCAAGAAGTATTGCACTACCAGTAAGGTTTTCTAAATGGAATTTTCTCAATCAATCTGTTGAAGGAGCTTACTTATGGCCGTTGAATTTAGGCTACCCGATATTGGCGAAGGGATCGCGGAAGGTGAAATCGTGCAATGGCTGGTGAAACCAGGTGACAGTGTCAAGGAAGATCAAGCTTTGGTCGAAGTGATGACCGACAAGGTGACGGCCGAAATCCCTTCCCCTTACACCGGTGTGGTAGCTGAGCTTCGCGGAAAAGCCGGGGAAACCGTGAAAGTGGGTTCTGTGATTGTGGTTTTTTCTGAGACAGGCACAACCGCTGCAAAAGAAACGCAAGCGGCTTCAGTGACTGAGCAGCCTGTTAAAGTACCTGCTGCAGTTGCCTCTGAGACGCTGGCCGCCAATGGGTACAACAAATCGATTGCCACTGTATCTTACGAAAGCAAAGTGCTGGCAGCGCCTGCGACTCGAAAGATGGCCCGAGAACTGGGTGTTTCTCTGAGTGCCTTACAAGGAACGGGGCCCAAGGGACGCATTACTCCGATGGATGTCCAAAATTTTAAGCAGGCTGGGGGTGGCATTTCACGCTCAAGCGGAAACCGTCTGGTACGTAGTGAACAGGAACGTGCCGAAAGAGAAGAACGGGTCCCTTTTGCCGGACTGCGTAAAAAAATCGCCGAGCATCTGGTGCACGCCAAGCAGGTTGCTCCCCATTTCGCTTACGTTGAAGAAGTGGAAATGACTGCTATTTGCTCCGTGAAAGACCAGTTAGCCCCTCTAGCAGAACAACGTGGCGTCAAACTTACGTATCTCCCCTTGATCATGAAGGCAGTGATAGCGGCTTTAAAAGAGTATCCTGTGCTCAACAGCTCTCTGGATGATGCCAAGCAGGAGTTGGTTTATAAAAAACACTTCCATATAGGTGTTGCCGTGGCGACAGCCCAAGGATTGATTGTGCCCGTGGTGAAATTTGCTGACCAAAAATCGGTGTTTGAACTTGCCGAAGAGATTAAACAGCTTTCAGACAAGGCTCGTGCTGGAAAACTGACCCTTGATGAGCTTAAAGGCGGGACATTTACGCTCACCAGTATTGGCTCTATTGGCGGTATTTTTGGTGTTCCCATTATCAATCACCCTGAAGTGGCCATTATGGGCATTAACAAAATTGAAAAGCGCCCGGTTGTTCGGGATAATCAAGTGGTGATCCGCGACATGATGTATCTTTCGATGTCCTGCGATCACCGGGTGGTAGACGGGGCAGAAGCCGCTCTGTTTATGAAGCGGCTGATTCAGTTTTTGGAAGCCCCTGTGGCAATGCTGCTAGAGCCTGGTTTATAAGCTGTAAAGGAGTTCTGCTGATGTCCGCTCAAGAAACCCGTGTCGATACGGTGGTGATAGGCTCTGGCCCAGGTGGATACGTGGCTGCTATCCGTCTGGCACAATTGGGACAATCAGTCGCCATAGTCGAGAAAGAGGCCCTGGGTGGGGTATGTCTCAATTGGGGTTGCATTCCCTCCAAAGCGTTAATTTATGTGGCTTCTCTGTATGAAAAAATACAACACGTAGAGATGATGGGGATTACGGTGGGCTCCGTCTCTTTGGATATGCCAAAACTTCAGGCCTGGAAGGCCGATGTGGTCAAAAAATTGACCGGGGGCATTGGCTCTTTGCTGAAATCCCACGGGGTACAAGTGCTGATGGGTGAAGCCCGCTTTAGTGGGTCTCATACACTGAGTGTTGTTTCCCGTAAAGCTTCTGCGTCTGATTCTTCCTCTGATTTTTCTGAGACAACGGTTTCATTTAAACAGGCCATTATTGCCACAGGCTCTTCGCCGGTCCAAATTCCTGGCTTTGAGCTCGATGGGGAGACGGTTGTTGAATCACGAGATGCCTTGGAGTTTACTCAAGTGCCCAGTTCTTTGGCGATTATGGGAGGCGGGGTGATTGGTCTGGAGATGGCTTGCCTGTATGCCAAGCTGGGAAGCCAAGTGACTGTGATTGAAATGATGCCGCAACTTCTTCCAGGGACCGATGCAGACATTGTCCAGATGTTGGAGCGATCTCTCAAAAAGAGAGGCATTCAGGTTTTTACCCAGTCGAAGGTCTTGTCTGCCCAAAAAAAGTCTGATAAAAAGGCGGGAATCACGCTGGAAATAGAGACGCCCAAAGAAAAGAAAACATTGTCTTTTGATAAGCTTTTAGTGTCTGTAGGAAGAAGGCCTAATAGCGCAGGACTCTCTTTAGATAAAGCTGGAGTCCAGACC
>CAZZIY010000117.1:0-6758 GCA_964654525.1 uncultured Vampirovibrionales bacterium
GCACATCCACACGGCGCTCTCACCGTGGAGCAGGTCATACAAGTCTCTAGCAATCGCTTTTTCTTATTGATAATAACCTGCGGCCTCTCTGCTTCAAGCGCTTTGGCCTTTTGATTACTTACTTCTGTAAAGTAGTGATTCACTTCCGATTCATGCCATTCAAATTTCGCAAAAGCTTCACTGGCAGCACGTTGGGCTTCAATATATTGAATCACCTCAATTTCGGGGCCCCCGTCATAGCGGCGTTTCTCAAATGAGAGCATCACCGGACCCACCTCTGTCATGTAATGAATTTCATCTCGATTAAATTCCATCCCTCACAACTCCTTTAATAACTAGACTCAAACACACCATATAAGTGACTTAATTATTTAAAAACATAAAAAGAGGGTCGATTGCCCCATTTCCAGAGTCCTAAGGATGTCTTAATGATGTGATATCTTCCGTTTAGCCCTGGAGTTGCATCACCAACTGAAGCACCGTGTTTTCAGGCGTGACACTGGCCTGTATACTGCTTAGTGCGTCTTGAATTGCGCTCTGCCTGAATTTATTACGGCGAAAAAATTGAATATCAGAAGGGAGAATCTCAACGGCCTCTTGACGCAGTACTTGTTGCATCAAGACAAGTATTTGCATCAATGTTAACCCCGATGTCGGCCCCGGTTCTGGCCCTTGAAACAAGGTGCTAAACCGCTGAGCGCTAGCAAAACAATCGGGATTATTCTCTGTCTCTTGCACCCACTGGAGAACCTTTTGAGAAAGTTCACGGTCAAAATTGCCTTGAGTTGTCTCGCTTTGAGTTGTCTCACGGGTCAACGGAAACGGAATCATCTGACACCGCGAGACAATGGTCTCTATCAACTGCGACTCGTCATCTGTGATAAAAAAGAAGAGCGTCCCCGCCGGTGGTTCTTCCAGTGTCTTTAAAATTCGGTTGGTAGCCACCCCGTCCAATACAGCTTCTGTAACCGGTCTTAGCGTAAGTCTTTTCTTACTGCCCTTTAGTCGCAGCAACCACTCATATGGCACGGGACATTGAAATAGTTGATTGGAAGAGGCAAAAAGAGCCTGTTCTGCCTCCGTAACGCCTTCAGGATATGTAATCTCGTCGATATCCACAAAAATAACCACACGACTCGCCCCATGGGCTGTGTATGCAAGCTCTTGAATCAATCGGTTCATCTGCTCTACCAAGACTTTGGTTTTTGCAATCACAGTGCTGGTCGATCCACGACGGCTTTTTCGTGAAAGTTCTTGAGCCAAGGGACCCTCTTCTGGGGATTCTTCCGTTGGATAGAGCAAGCGAGAGATGGTTCTCACCTCAGGATGACTGTTGTTTTCAATCCACCGACACGGTTGGCATTCTCCGCAAGCAGTTACAGCATTCTGGGATTTGTCTCTAGATTCACAGTTGATAATTTTTGCTATTTTGAGAGCAAAAGCAACCATATCGTGCTGGTTCTGACCCTTCAAAATATAGGCATGGGCGAGTTGATGATTCTCTAAGACGTGAGTAAAAAAACGGGTCGCCAAGGGGTAGCGGGTCTCAAACGCAGCAAGCGTGTTAACTATAGCCGTATTTATGATTGCAGTGCTGGTTGTCATTACCGCCAAATTACCTTCTTATTGGGCCAGTAGCATTTCCAGTGCCAACTTAGCGTCCATTGCCCCTTGCTTGCACTGGATTTCCAAACGAATTGCCTCTTCTTTCAGATGTTTTAAGCGAGCTACAGGCACATTATAGAGTGATTCTCGGTCTTTTTGAATTTTAAACGGCTTTTTTTGTGTCTGAGCAGCAATATCCGCATCACTATAACCCAGAGAATGCCATAATTTGATGCGAAACATCTGACTCAGATGACTTTGAATAAGAGCCATCAACTCAATTGGATATTTTTTCAGCAGCAGATTTTCCAGTACATCAAACACATGCAGCGGTGTCCTTCTCTGTAACCAAAGGCCCAACATCTCAAAGACATTTTCTGGATGATTGGCCAGAAGCATCACATCTTCGGGAGAAACGGCCTTACCTGACGTAAACACAAAAAGCTTTTCCAGCTCACTCATCAACAAACGACGGTCCATTCCAGTAATATCCACCAACAGGGCTGCCGCATCCATAGAAATGGTAATCCCTTGAGACTTTCCCGTTTGCACCAACCAGTGTGCCATTTCCTCCTGTTTCCAGAACGGCAAGGTGGCAAACTCCTGCACGCAAACAAAGGGCTGTCCCGTCAGCCATTTCGGGAATTTATACTTTCGGTCTAGCTTATCGTTGACAAACACCAAGTGCTTAGCCGGGTTTTCTTGCACGGAAACTTGGCACAGCGACTCTTTCAGGGTTTCCATCCATGCTTCATCCCCGGTCGTTTTGGGGCTTTCGTGTAACAAACTGCATTGATGGACCTCCAGCAACGTATCTCCCCCCAGAGCCAAAGACCCTGACTGGATTGCTTCTAACAACTCATGAACGGCGGGTGAAGAAATTTGCCGGTGACTGAGTGCGGCAAATGCTGGGTTTATATGGGTTTCTCGAAGCTTTTTGAGCGCTTGTCCGCGCAAGAAATCATCATCACCGTAAAAGACGTAAACCGTCATGACCCATCCCATATCTGTATCAAAATCATTTGTTTCAAAACCATTTTCTACTTTAAGTCGGGGAGTCGAGCAAGTCACTTCATATTAAGAAGTTATTCAGAACGGATAAAAGTTGTATCAATCTTTGGGTCCGCTCCTGCCAGACAAGCAGGGCGATCCATCCTTGCTACTGATAAGGCTTTATTCAATCCTTAAAAGGCTAATGGCAGTATCCACCCTGTGTAAATATCCCCCGCAGTGGCGTGTACGAAATTTATTTTTTACAATGCGGTTAAATCAACCCTAAAAAACCTTTGCCTCAATTTCACCATACACGCTCGAGGTAAAGAAAATATTGGTTTTGTTTTTAATCGGGTGTTCCTCGGCGTGGCGATCGGCTTTCCCTCGTATTGCCCCCCCTCAGGAAATCGGTTATAACTGCATTTGTTGACGAGTTGTCCGTTTTAGCGATTTTTTAGAGATTTTTTTCCTGTGATGAAAACTGCTGAAAAAATGATTGAAACTGTTTCTCCAGAAAAGTCTTCCGTCGAGAAACCTTCTTTGGAAGCCATCAAGCTTCACTTGATCCAATCCAGACCAGAATCAGCTCGAATGGATGAAACGGCCTCTCATCTGTCTTCAGAACTGGTTGCCTACCTGCTTCGCGCTTTAGAAAATGCCGATGCTCGTTTTGCCAGCGATATTGAAACCTTACTGACCCACGGTGGTGAAGTGATTATTCCCGATTTGATTTCCGCACTTAACCACAGCAATGCGACTGTTCGCGGCACTGCTGCCATGGCCTTGATTCGTATTGGCAGTGCTTCGGTGCAGCCACTGAAATTGTTTTACACCCGCCACATTAAACCCAGCAAAATTGAGTGGATTGTGGCCTTTATCCTTCAAGAGCTGGGTAGCAGCCTTCCTGTGCTGCCTGAGCAAGTTCAAGCTGGCAACGAAGTCCTCACAGCTTAGTTGAACCTGGCAGCGATAAACCCGTCAGCGTTTCGCCGGCCTGATGGCCAGAATTGCTGACCGTGCTGCCTGAGCGTGAGTCTAATGAGAGAATTTTTTACATGAAAAACGACTCTTTTCAGGAGTCTGGCTTTTGGTGATAATAAAGCACGCGCATTTGAAGTGATACTGTCTGGATTTGACTGCTGCTTCTGACGTTAGGAGACCCTTTATGAGTATTCACGTTGCCATTATTGGTGCCACCGGGCTGGTTGGCTCCTTGGTTTTGGACGTTTTGGCAGAACGAGCGTTTCCGGTTAAAAGCCTAAAACTCCTGGCCAGTGAGCGCTCTGTGGGAAAGACAATTGTCTTTCAGGGCAGAGAATATGCTGTTGAACTGGCAGAGCCCGCCGCCTTTGAGGGCGTCGATCTGGTCTTTGCTTGTGCCGGGGGGGCCACCAGTGCCGTGTTGATTCCCGAAGCGGTGAAGCGAGGTGCTGTGGTGATTGATAAATCCAGCCTCTACCGGCTGGATCCCAATGTGCCATTGGTTGTTGCTGGGGTGAATGATGAAGATTTGAAACAACATCAAGGCATTATTGCCAATCCGAATTGCTCTACTTCTCAACTGATGCCGGTGTTAAAGTCTTTGCACGATGCCTTTGGCCTAAAACGAGTGATTGTCAGCACCTATCAATCGGTAAGTGGTGCGGGAAAAGCGGCCATCGATGAACTGATGTCGGTGACTCAAGAGGCCTTAAATCACCCAAGCCGGAGCAGCCAAACCCATCAAGCGTTTCAGCGCCCCATGGGCTTTAACTTAATCCCGCAGATTGATCAATTTGTTTCTCATGATAATCACGAGGACGCTTCCGTAGAAAACGTCTATGCAGGCTATACAAAGGAAGAAACCAAGCTGATTCATGAGACCCGAAAGATACTGCATCTGCCGAATCTAGCGATCACGGCAACAGCGGTGCGAGTACCTGTCTTTATCTCCCATAGCGAATCGGTCACGGTGGAATGCCTCAAGCCTGTCTCTCCTGAAGAGGCACGGCGCGTCCTAACACTGCGAGAGGATCTGGTGGTGTCTGAGCGCCCGCAAGATTACCCTACCCCACTCGATGCGGCGGGAAAAGACCCTGTGTACGTGGGCCGAATCCGACGGGATTCCTCATGCCCTGAAACAGGCCTCAATTTGTGGGTGGTGGGCGACAATTTACGCATTGGTGCCGCACTCAATGCGGTGCGCCTGGCTGAGTATCTGCTGAAGCAGTCTCTGCTCAGTAAGCCCTGCCCTGCCTAAATCTCTTTACGCGCCATAAATTAGGAGACTATCAAGGTTATGCCCCATTTTCACGCAGAACTGGTTCCCGCGATGCTGACCCCAATGAACCGCGACCTGAGTGTGAACTATGAAAAAGCCGAACGCCTGGCCAAACATCTGGTACAAAACGGCTGTGATGGACTGTTGATCAACGGCACCACGGGGGAAAGCCCCACGCTCACGCTGGATGAGAAGATTGAACTGGTGAAAGTGGCCAAACAGGGTGCCGGCGGCAAAGCACAAATTATGGTAGGGGCCGGTAGTAACGACACCGAAAAAACGCTCTCAGATGCCAAAAAAATGGTTCAACTGGGTATTGACGCTCTCTTGATTGTGGTTCCGTATTACAACAAGCCTAACCAGCGAGGGATGTTTGAGCATTTTAAGCGCATCGCTCAAGGTGTGGATGCAGAGATCGTGATCTACAACATCCCCAGTCGAAGCGTGGTCCGAATGGAAGCAGAGACCATGGCAAAGCTTCACCGTGAATGTCCCAACATTATTGGGGTGAAACAAAGTCACCCCGACATGGATGCGGTCAGTGAAATCACCGCACTCCTGCCCCGTGAATCATGGCTGACCTGGTGTGGAGATGACACCCTGACACTGCCGATGATGGCCTGCGGGGCCCACGGGACCATTAGCGTGATTGCTCATCTCACCGGGCTGATGATGCGCGAGATGATTCAATCGGTGAAACAAGGCAATCAACAACGCGCCCTGGAGCTTCATCTAAAGCAACTTCATCTGGGCAGAGAGCTCTTCTTTTTGCCCAACCCCACGGTGGTGAAAACCATGATGGCCAAACTCGGTATGATGGAAAGTACCATGAGACTCCCACTGGTAGAGCCTGAACCCGACGAGATGAAGCGCATTGATGCCCTGCTTGCGCACTATAAAAGCATTCTGCCCCAGACCGTTAATGGTCATGTTTGATGGTCACGTTTGATGGTCACGTTTGATGCTCAATTGATAAGATATCCCACTAGTTCTGGGCAGGTTTATACACACTGAGTACTGATCGGCCGTAAGCGCGCTTCTCTAACTGCCAACCCTCTACTTGTGGCAACAATTCAGCGTGCTTATCTTGCTCAACCATCACAATGCTGTCTTCGTGAAGCCAATGATAATTGGGCTGAAACAAGGCCATCACAATGGTTACCATCTGGTTAGAATCCTCATAGGGCGGATCGACGTACACCAGATCGAAGGCCGGTAATTTATTGGCCTGTTGAATCCAGACAGGGACATCCCGCTGAAGCAGGGTGTACTCTTGTGCGGTAATATTCAAACGTTTCACATTATCCAGAATCATCGCCACGTGTTGTGGGTGTTTTTCCACCGCCAGACAAAAGCCAACTCCCCGGCTCAGCGCCTCAAACCCCATCATGCCTGTACCGGCATAGAGGTCCAAGAAGCGGGCATCGTGCACATAGCCTTGGAGTTGCGAAAAGACACTTTCTCGCAACTTGGCTGTGGTCGGTCTTAGCCTTTTGTCAGAAGGAGTCACAATACCACGACCCCGCCAGCGACCTGCTATTACCTTTAGCATTCCATCCAAATCCTTGTCAATACGTGAAATAGCATAGATTTGATTGTCCTTAAAGCATGGCAAAAGGAAAAGGGAAGAGTCTAAATTCCAAAACACAATAAAAACAAATTACGTTTTTTTTACACGAAGGTACTTCATTTTAGTAACCAGAGAAAGTGTGTCAAAACAACACCAAGCACTCACTTCCGCAAAAAATCGATCCCACAGAAGGGCGTCTTTGATCCCCCACATGAGGGATCTGGGGTAAATCAATGCTTGGCGGATCGAAGGCATGGGTGGTATGATACTGAATCTACGAAAGCAATCATACTGATGCGTTTTGTTACAGCCTGTTACAAAGCGCCTGCC
>CAZZIY010000118.1:0-6732 GCA_964654525.1 uncultured Vampirovibrionales bacterium
TTTTGAGGTGATTGCCACATCTGGTCAAGACAGTCAGGGTCAGGGCGATCACGGCAAGGTAATTGCAGCCGTAATGGACCCGAAGAGACAGATTTACGGGGTTCAGTTTCATCCAGAAGTAGAACTCACCCAACACGGCGAGCAAATACTCCAGCACTTTGTGTCCGGTATTTGCGGGGCCCACGGGAATTTTAAGCTTGATAACAGACTCGATACTGCCGTTGCTCGGATTCAAGAACAGGTAGGCGACCATCCTGTTCTAGTTTTGGTCAGTGGTGGTGTCGATTCTTCTGTCACAGCGGCATTGTTGCTAAAGGCTCTGGGACCCGAAAAAGTGTTTGCCGTGCATATCGATTCGGGCATGATGCGTCATCAAGAGAGCGCATTGGTCTGTGACGCCTTACAAGCACTGGGACTCAAACATCTCAAGCATATCCAGGCTGAAGGCGATTTCTTAAACGGCCAAGCCCAAAATACTGGAGGGAAAAATGGAAACGGCCTGACCCAAACTCAAACCAAACCCCTTCGCTTGCTGAGCGATCCAGAGCAAAAGCGCCGCGTAATTGGGGATGTTTTTTATCAACTCACCGAAAAAGCAGTGAATGAGCTTGGGATTGACATGAATGAGGCCTTCATAGCCCAAGGAACTCTCAGGCCCGACCTGATCGAGAGCGGTAATCGAGATATCAGCCAATCGGCACAAACAATCAAAACCCACCACAATGATGTCCCCTTGATTCGGGCCCATCGAGACAAGGGCCTGATTGTGGAACCCAACCGGGACTGGCATAAGGACGAAGTTCGCCAAATAGGCCGTATGTTGGGACTACCAGAAGCACTGGTTTCTCGACAACCCTTCCCAGGACCTGGTCTGGGGATAAGGATTCTATGCACAGATTCTCCCTATAAGGCCGTGAATGCAGACGTCTTACAAGAGAAAATCGACACTTTTTTAGCAGACTCAGCGTTTACTGGCACGTTACTGCCTATTCGCTCTGTTGGGGTTCAAGGTGATGGTAGAACTTACAGCCACGGGGTCGCGCTTCATAGTGAGTCTGTGAGTCTCGAGACACTGGAAGAAAAAGAGTCGTACAAAACGCTGCAAGACTGGGCTAGACAGATTCCCAATCAAATGCCGGGGATTAACCGGGTGATCTTGGCCCTAAACCCGAAAATTCCCCTGCCCAAGACACTTTCTTGGGTAACTCCCACTTATTTGGAACCTGAAACTCTTGCTCTGCTTAGGGCCGTTGACCACACGGTCAGCCAAGGCTTTGAGGCAGCTGGACTGCTTGAAAAAACCAGTCAAACGCTCAGTGTTTTACTCCCGTTTGGACCACAACCAGGACAAGGCCATTCCGTGGTGATTCGCGCCGTGGTGACCTCTGATTTTATGACGGCGCGCGCCGCCAAGCTGCACGAAGAGATTCCGCTCACCGAACTAGCCCAAATAAGTGAGCAAATTCAAACCCAGCACGGGTGCCCGTGGGTGTTTTATGATATGACCAGCAAACCACCTGGAACTGTGGAATGGGAATGATTTCAAACACACTAGCGGGGAGAAAAACAGCAACTCCCTTTCAAGTCATTGGACATCGAGGGGCGCGCGTTTTGAATGACCACACCGCCATTGCCCCTGAAAATACAATTCGGGCCTTACAAACTGCTGCAAACCTGAATGCGGCAATGGAACTTGACGTGATTGCCACCAAAGACGGGGCTGTGGTGCTGCATCATGACGATGACATGGGGCGTCTTTACCAGGCGAATTCGTCTGAACAGCGGGTTCGCTTTTTGAAATACCGCGAACTCCAAGAAGCTGCCTTTCATTCAGCCGGGCATCAAGCAACCGTGGAAAAAATGCTAGGCCCCGGGGTTCAGTATCAGCAAAGCCCAGCCTGCAAAAACGATAAAATACCCACGCTCACTGAAGTAATCGATGCCGTCCCCAATCGCTTTCTCTATGTAGAAATCAAAGCATTGGGCATCCCCAAAAGAGAGCGAAACCAGGTTGAAAGACGTGTGGCTGAAATTTTCCGCCAGAAAAATTTGTATTCACGCGCCATGGTGATTAGCTTTAACCCGTGGAGTCTAGTGCAAACCCGTTTAGCTGACCCTAAAATACAAACCGGACTTGATATTGAGCTGTCTCCTTTTCTCCAAAAGCACCCAATGCTGGCCGCCATGTTTGTTAAATCTCTGGGTGCCAGTGCCATTCTCCCGCCCTATGAACACGTCACCCCTGAACTCACGACAGCTGCTCACCGTTTAGGACTTAAAATCATGCCTTGGGTCTACAGACAAACCGTGAGTGAAGAGGAGACCTTCTTCCCGAAACTCTATCAAATGGGCGTGGACGGCATCGTAACCAATGCCATAGAGCGTTTACAAACTTTTCTCCAAACACAAGTTCCCAGCCAATAACCAGGCCGGCATTGATTTATGCTTATGCTAGACTGATGTTGAACCTAGATTGATGTTGGAAACGTTAAAGAGAGACAGAAAGAATTTATGAGTAAAAACTTCCAACAGGTGATTGAGACCCTGAATGGATTCTGGGCAGATGAGGGCTGCGTGATTCAATTCCCCTTTGACTCTGAAAAAGGGGCCAGCACAATGAACCCTGCCACATTTTTACGCGTACTGGGACCAGAACCCTGGAATGTGGGCAATGTGGATCCGTGTAGACGTCCCAGTGACGGCCGCTACGGGGAGAATCCCAACCGGTTGCAGCATTATTTTCAATACCAAGTGATTATGAAACCCTCTCCGGATGATATTCAAGAGCGCTATCTCAGAAGTCTAGAAGAGCTGGGGATTACCCTCAAAGATCACGACATCCGTTTTGTGGAAGATAACTGGGAATCCCCCACACTGGGCGCCTGGGGCGTTGGCTGGGAGGTCTGGCTGGACGGCATGGAGGTCACTCAATTTACATACTTCCAACAGGCTGGGGGACTGGAAATTCGACCCGTGGCTGTTGAAATCACCTATGGCTGTGAGCGTCTGGCAATGTATCTGCAAGGGGTCGAAAATGTCTACGATCTCCGTTGGAACGAGACCCTGAGCTACGGCGATATTTATCTGCAAAATGAACGCGAGCAGTCTAAATACAATTTTGAAGTGTCTACCGCAGAGCGACTGTTTCAATTATTTGATATTTACCGAGCTGAAGTGGAAACCTGTCTGGAAAATGAGCTGGTTCTTCCGGCTTATGACTATGTGCTAAAGTGCTCTCACAGTTTTAATCTGCTGGATGCTCGTGGGGTCATTAGCAAAGATGAGCGAACCAACTATATTTTACGGATCCGCCGGCTTGCTGAACAAGTCGCCAAACTCTATGTCTCTCAAAGAGAGGCTTTAGGCTATCCACTCTTAAAAAACGCTCAAAATCAATGGGAAGAGGCCACTGTATGTTAGAAATAACTTCGATGATTTGGTTTGGTCTGGCAGGGGTTTTTGCCCTGATTGAAATGGCTTCACTGGGCTTTTTTCTGATGTTTTTTGCAGCAGGTGCTTTGGCTGCGGGGATTCTTTCCTTTTGGGTCCCCGATCTAAGCACTCAAATCATTGTCTTTCTCTCCGTTTCAGTGGCGCTATTGGTTTTTGCCCGCCCGTTGGTAAAAAATGCGCTCAACATTAAAGACACCCCCCATAAGCACTCCAATGTCGGAGCGCTCATTGGCAAAGAAGCTTTGGTGTTATCAGAAATTAGCCAACATCAAGGTCGGGTCAAGGTATTACACACAGGCGAAATCTGGAGTGCCTGCCTGGATCACGATAAACACCCACAGTTAAGCTTACTGGAAGAAGGCAAGGAAGGCATTATATCTGGTATTGATGGAGCCAAACTTTTAATTATCCCGAAAGAGCCTCACTCTCACGCGTAAATCATTTATCTATTCGGCAGCAATCAAGGAGTTTCACTCATGGAGTATTTTCTGGGAATTTTATTTTTCCTGTTTATATTGATTGTGATTGGCAGCATTGCCGGCAGTAGTATCCGTATTGTTCAGCAATCCAGTGTGGGAATGATCGTTCGGCTCGGACAATACTTGGAAACACGTCAAGCTGGTATCGCCTGGCTTATCCCCTTTATTGATAAAATGGTCATAGTCGACATGCGGGAACAAGTGATGCCGCTCCCCCCGCAACCCGTGATTACCAAAGAAAACGTCACAATGAATATTGATGCCGTCATCTACTTTCAGGTGACCGATCCGTTTCGTGCCACCTACGAAGTCGCAAACCTCTATATGGCACTCGAAAAGCTAGCACTCACCTCGATGAGAAACATTATCGGCGAGATGAATTTAGACCAAACACTGGCCAGCCGGGATGTGATCAACAGTCGATTGCAACACACCCTGGATGAGGCCACCGGGAAATGGGGGATCAAAGTCAACCGAGTTGAACTCAAAGACATTAATCCGCCCAGAGACATTGAAGAAGCGATGCAGAAAGAGATGCGCGCCGAAAGGGAAAAACGGGCCACCATTTTGACGGCTGAAGGAAAGAAGCAAGCAGCCATTCTAGAATCAGAAGGTGTGAAACAAGCCACTATTCTGACAGCTGAAGGGGATAAAGAAGCCGCCATTCGGACGGCCGAAGGGAAAGCCGCAGCCATTCGTCAAGTTCAAGAAGCAGAGGCCGAGATGATCCACCGGGTTTTCACCTCGATTAACAGCGCCAACCCTTCTCGAGAAGTGCTGCAAGTAAAATATCTCGAAGCACTGGCTAAAGTCTCCCAAGGGCAATCCAACACCTTGATTCTGCCCTACGAATCTGTGGCCTTCTTGGGTGCCCTCAGTGGTTCAGTCCGCAGCATCCAAACCCAAAGCGAGAAAAAAGCCGACCAGAAACCTAAAGAACAAGAATAAAGGCATTTTTATGTCTTCGGAAACCTCTATCGATAGTCACTTCAGTGAATCACACCCCATTCTCAACGTACTCACTTCTGGGGTGGTGATTATTGATCCGACTGCTGACACGATACTCTATGCTAATCCTCGCTTTGCCTCATTAAGTAAACGGGCCGAGACCACGCTAAGTGGTCTGTGCTTTTCGGATTTGGTACAACTTAGCCCTAAGCAGGCAGAAGACCTAAAATCAGGAAAATACAATGCCTACGGTGAGCTCACCATGGGGCAACTCAAAGCCGCTGAAGGACCAGAACTTAAAGTAAAAATCAAGATGAGTCAACTGAATTCAAAAGCGGTACTGGTTTTGGCTGATCCTTTTGCAGAAGAACAGGCTCTTAGCCAAGTTCATAGCGATTTTGTCAGCGTGGTAAGCCATGAATTCAGGACCCCACTCACCAGTATCAAGGGTTTTGCAGATACATTGATGCGATACGGGGCCCAACTGCCTGCAGAGCAACAAAAACGTTTTATTACCATTATTAAAGATCAAGCAGACCGGCTTACTCGCCTGGTCGAAAATCTACTTGCCGTTTCCAAGCTAGGTTCTGGAAAAATGGAGCTGAGCTACCGGCCGATATCCTTGAGTGCGTTGTACGAAAAAATTATTCAAAACCTACAAGCTAAGGCCAATCAAGACAAGAACTACAGCGGACGAACCTTTAAAATAGAAATCCCCAGTAAACTCCCTGAAGCGTGGGCAGATCCAGATAAAATCGAGCAAGTCTTGCTCAATCTCACTGATAATGCGGTGAAATACTCTTTTGCCAATTCTGAAGTGAGCATTCAGGCAAGTTTGGTCGCCGATAATACCGATCAGATCCAAGTAAAAATTACCAATCACGGTGTGGGAATCCCACAAGAGCACCAGTCCAAGATCTTTACCCAATTCTCTCGTATTGATAACCCACTGACACGTGAAGTAGAAGGCACAGGCCTTGGATTATACATCACCAAATCGCTAACACTGGCAATGGGCGGGGATATTCGTCTGGAAAGTGTCCCCAATGAGACGACCACGTTTACCGTTACATTCCCTGTGGCAACGGCAGAGCGTCAGGCTGCGGCCCGACATGCGGAAGATGAAGAAGATGCTTAATCCCAGTGCGATCAAAACGAGTGAGTGCCCATGAGCCTCCAGGTTGTCTTACTGATCGGCAAAGAGCCTGAGATTGCCCCTGCGCTGTTTGAAAAGCTCTCGGAAGAATCGTTGGTGGAATGCTTGTACCTGGAGGATTTCAGTCAAACTCAAGCTTTGATGGAAGATTCTCTCCCTGATTTGATTTTGCTCTTTGCCGACGCTTTAGAGGCGGCTGAGGAAAATGTCTACGAGTTTTGTATGAATCTGCGGGAGCAGTCCACCATTGTCCAAGGAGAGTATCGTCCAGTCCTGGTGATTCAAACCGCCAGTCAGGATGAGGAAAAGCGGATTCAGTACTTACTCCACGGGGCCGATGACACACTATCTAGCAGCCTGAGTACGGATGAACTGGGAATTCGGCTTCTGGTTCACCTGCGGCGGAACCTAGACATTCTCTCCAACACCCAGACCCGTTTACCGGGTTTAAAACTATGTTCTAAACTCCTCCAAAGACAAATCAATAGGCACCGTGCCGCCATGGCAGCAGGTGTGGAAGATGCCGCAGATACAGGCTGGGCCCTGATGTTGATTGAGCTGGATCATTTTGATGTGTACGGCGAAGTTTACGGGGAATTGGCCCGAACTCAGGTCGTTAAAACCTTTGGGGCAATGTTAAGAACTCTGGTGGTCAGTCCGGATTTGATTGGACATTCCTCTGAAACGGATACGTTT
>CAZZIY010000119.1:0-6730 GCA_964654525.1 uncultured Vampirovibrionales bacterium
GAGTTAAACAAAGCCAAGCAAAATTTCAGCCAGCTCAGTGTGATGATGATGGATATTGATGATTTTAAGAAATTAAATGATTCATACGGGCATCCCGTGGGCGATATGGTGATTAAACAGGTCGCTAACACTGTAAAAGGGAAACAACCGATTACTGGAAAAATATTGCCTGCTCGCTACGGTGGTGAAGAGATTGCAATCATTTTTACAGGGATGAATGCTTCTGAAGCTGAAGAGTTCGCAGCGCGACTCTGTAATAGCATTTCTGATATTCAGTTTGACCGATATCCAGAACTTAGAGTCACAGTCAGTATTGGCTTGTACTCCATTCGGTTTAAGCAGTTTACCGATCAAATGTATTTTACCCCTGAAGACGTGATTAAGAAAGCAGACCAGCTCTTGTACGATGCCAAGCACCAGGGAAAGAACTGTGTTGTCTCTAAAACGATAGGCTAAAACAGCGGTTTTTATTCAGTAGGGAGTTTCTCTAGCAGACTGAGAGCGGGAATATACTGTGGGTTTATCAGCAAACATTGATTTAACACCACTTTGGCATCTTCCCACTGTTGTTTTTGGAACGAGTATTGTCCTAAATGGTAATAAATCTCAGGGTCAGTGGGCAGGGTTTTTTGTCCCCAGAGCAAAAAGTGACGGGCTCGGTCTACCCAGCCTGAGTGTAGCAAACTTCTGCCCATAAATTTGGGGGTCTCCACATTGGTTTGGGTGAGCCAATCACAGTGAAACAGAATATTCTCGACTGCTTCATATTGGTTTGCTCGGATTAAATAGGCTATATCGACTTCCAGGTGGTTACGAATTTGGATCATGCTTGGCATGGTGCGCAATTGGCGTGTGATCATCCCATAGAGAATTGCACACCAGTGATTCTCTCGGGTTTTAGCCAGTCCTTGCCACAGAGGAATACAAGCGGCGTATTGACCTGCCAGAATATGGGCATAGCCGGCCATATATGAATTGGCCGCCTGTTGAAAAAAATTAGAGGCTTCTGTATAGCGTTTTTGCTCAATGGCGATATAGCCAGCAAGCTCAAAAACAGCTTTTTGTTGAACCAGGCTTAATTTGGGTTTTTTCCGGATAAATTGCGCGAGCAACTCTGAAGCTCTGGCTGGGTCGCCTGCTTCAAAAAAAAGGTGACGAAAGGTCTGGATTTGATGCCAGTGATCAGAGGCAGGGTGTGACATCATTGTCTCGCGTTAAGGTCTGGCGTGTTAAGACTGAGTGGAAGGCGGAAGCTTATGTTGTCCAATCAATTTTGCAGCAGCATCAAGATCGGGGGCCTGATGGGGCGATAGAGCCTGCTGATTGGCACGCTTTATCTCCTCAAAAATTTCTTCACGATAGATGGTGATTTCTTTGGGGGCAGCAATTCCGATTTTGACGTTGTCGCCGCGGCATTCTAAGATAATGACCTCAATGTTGCCATTAATGATCACTTTTTGGCCCGACTTGCGTGTTAGAACTAACAACGGTTTTTACTCCATGACCGGGGTAGACTGTTTTTGGAGTAATTCATCCGGGATCAGCCTGGTTTTGGTATTAAATTTGCTGTCAGAAAGGATTGCTTGAAGTGCTTTTCGGTTTTTCTGATTGACCACCAAGGGCCCCAGAAGATTAGCCGTCATGAGGCCAGGATTATTAGGGGGGATATTCACCAGTGTCACGACCAATGCGTCATCGGCATTCGTAAGCTCGAGAATTTCCGCAGTCTCATTCGGCAAGGCAAACTCATAATCGATCCCGAAAAACTTTGGATTGGTAATCACAAAAGCCAAATCAGCTTCATCAACTGATTGTAACCATTTAAACGGGGAATCTTCTGAATGATCGAGAATGACAAAGCGGCTGTATTGCTCAAACCCTAGGATAGGGCCCACGAATTCGATAATCCGATCATCTTCGACAGTGATTTCGCCAAAACGGGTTGAAAATATTTTTACTGAAGCCATACGCTGGTATCTTCCGTCCCTGTAAAAACCGATACTTTAGAGGCACACTTGCCTGATACGTCAAACTTGCTTTATAATGAACACTCAAGTAATAGAGTGAGGCACCCTGATTTTTGACTGTCTGCGTTTTATTGTAGCAAATCTTACAGTAAAGCAGTAAAAATAAAGCAGTAAAAAGTTGTAATTAGCAGTCGAACTGACGGGGAAAACAAGAACACGTTGTATTCGCCGTAAAATAGATTGCGTAATAATATAGACTGTTTGTTTTGTAAATCCAATCCCTGTTTGTGGGTGGGTAACGTGAGACGGGCCGGGAAACATGAATCAGCACATTCGAGACCCTTTGGTGCAAAGGCAACTGGCAGCACTCATACTGGAAATAGACAAAATCTCCAGTAGTGTTTCTGGTTATTTAAGTTATGCCGAAAAGCGGCAGAATCTATTGGACGAATTTGTCTCTGAAATTAGCCTTAATTAGAAATAATGGCTTTTATTTGACCGGTTTTGCGGAACATTTCGTGGCCGATTTTAAAACACGCCCCCAGTAGACCGCCTAAAATAGCGGTGCTAAGGCCAAAAGCAATCTTGAATCCTTTATTGGCATGCATATAAAACGCCCCAAGAAGTCCAACAACCACACCACCAAGAGTGCCGTAGAAACCACCCTGAATGGTTGAGCGGATAAAATCAGGGATGGTCTTAAAGGCGAGATCCTTTAAGGATACGGCTTTACTCACAACGCTTGTTACATTGCGGTCAATACTTTGGATCCCTGTGGTGGGCACTGTCTGCAGGAGATCAGAGACAGTTTGAGACATTGAGACCCCTCTACTTTGACGAACGTCCTTCAGCTTAAAGGATCTTGCAACATTAATATCCCTTTTGTTGTTTTCCAGAGATTGAACCAGCTCTTCGTAACGTGGATAATTAATGGCAACACTGGTTTTAGTAGCTGAAGAAGTAATCGCCGGTGGCGCTTCAGGCGCTTTTTGCTGAGTGGCCTGAAACGCTTGGGCTTGGGAAACTTGAGGCGCAGAGAAATTATTCGGCACTAAATAGGGGATCGCCTGATTGTTAGGAAAGCTATTGTTAGGAAAACTATAAGGGTAATAGGCCATGAGTGAATTGTGCTTCCTGGATGTTAGCTACAGAGTCATCTCTACCGAAATAACTGACTCGTAAAAATATGTTCTAAAAAAATATGTTCTAGAAAAGAAAGGCCCCTGAGTTGGTTTCAATGCTAGCCGGACAGCTTTCTGTTACAGAATCGATACAAACACGTTCAATCCAGGCTAAAATGAGAGATATCAGTTTCATATTCGAAAAATAATTGTTGAAAGTGACACCCTTATTTTGCCACCAGAATTGCCAGAAGTCGATTCCCCCAGTGAATCCTTAGAAACCCTGCACCTGCTGCAAGAAGTCAGCCGGGCGGTGAACTCTTCTTTGATATTAGAAGATATTTTTGAAGCACTGGGTGATGTTTTATCTGAGTATATTCCCTATGATAACGCAGTAATTGTGATTCTGGATGATTCCCGAAACGGGATCAAAATCCTGGTTCGTATGCAGCCAGATGGGTTTTTAGAACTTAGTGGGGAAAACAACCTATTTGTGGGGTACGACCCCGTGATTGACCAAATGATTCGCAAACCAGAACCATTGGAGCTGGATGCCATTGCAATTCAGAATTTAACCCGATCGGTGGTATTGAATGAGGACACACGACACGCTTTTGTTGTCCCTTTAGTCAATAAAGGCTTGGTCATTGGGTTGCTTGCTGTCTCTGCGACCCATCCAGAGAAGCTTTTCTCCAGACATTTTCAGCGTTTGCTGCAAGTCTGTGAGCAAGTGGCCATTGCTGTCGAAAATGCGAAGCTCTATTGGCAAACACAGGCTCAAGGGGGCCGTGAGTTTCTCATCAATCAGCTGACAAAAGCCATTCGCGAATCATTGGATATCGACGTTATGTTGAATACCGCGGTCGATGAACTGGGAAAAGTGACCGGGGTCAGTCGATGTATTATTCAATACTCACCAAACCCTGAGGATATCTCAGAGCGACATGAGTTTCACTACTGTATGCCGGGAGTTCTGGCTATACTCAGACTAGAATCCGAACCTTTGCTAGAGACTCAGGTTTTCCAAATTCGCCAACAACTAAAGCCACTAGAAACAGGGTGGCAGTCTTATCCTTTGAATCCCTTTATTCTGAATGATGTGCGAGATTGTCCTGAATTTTTCGCCTCACCAGAGTTTTTTACCCGCAACCGAATTAATTCATTAGCGGTGTTCCCTATCTTGATTGGGGATTACTTAGCTGGCACAATTACACTGCATCAATGTGAGGTGGTGCGTACCTGGCTCATTGAAGATATTGAGTTATTTCAAGCCATTGCTGAGCATTTAGGGGTGGCTATTTCTCAAGCACAGCTTTTTAAAACCCTAGAAACACAAAAACAGCAGCTAGAAAAAACCCTGACGGAACTGCAACAGGCGCAAGTCCATCTGATTCAATCTGAGAAAATGGCGGTTCTGGGCCAATTTGTCGCCGGGATCGCCCATGAAGTGAATACCCCTCTGGGCACTATGGCTAGCAATAACGACACCATTGGGCGGTGTGTGCAAAAATTAGACGCGCTGTTGAAAAATGCGGCTCAAAGTAACGAGTTGGCGGGTTTTGAAAACTTACTATCCAGTGTCCAAGAGTTACTCAGTATCAATAAGATGGCAGCAGAACGGATTCAAGAAATTGTGAAAAATTTGCGCAATTTCTCTCGGATTGATGAATCTGAGCTAAAATCCGTAGACTTGCACGAGAATATTGATAGTACTTTGCTATTGATGAAGAGCGCGATGCCAAAAAACTTAAGACTTGAAAAGAAGTACGACCCCACCATGCCTTTGGTAACCTGTTATCCTGGATTGCTTAACCAAGTGTTTATGAACCTGATGGTCAATGCGATTCATGCAATGAGCGGGAATGATGGTAGTGAGCAGGGCAACAAAGCAGCAGGCGCGCCTCTATGTCTGACGATCGAAACCTGTTTCAACAAAGAAGAGGGTTGGGTCCAGGTCAGGATTCAGGATAACGGAAAAGGGATTCCGCCAGAAAACCTCCATAAAATATTTGATCCTGGGTTTACTACCAAAGGGGTGGGTGTGGGTACCGGGCTGGGACTCGCTCTGTGCTACAAGATTGTCGAAAAACACCAGGGCCGTATTGATGTCACAAGCCAATTAGGCCAGGGCAGCATTTTTACGGTCAGTATCCCCCTGAAACAAAGGCTGCCATAAAACCGGGCTTTAAAACCCGTCCTTCCTCTTGGCGCGATCCGTGTTAAGATACTGCGGTAGCTTTGCTTTTAGTGTTTTTTCTGAAAGAATTTATGCAGTGATGACGTACCAAGCCCCTACCGCCTTTTTTACCCAACGGACTCATTTTTGTGGAGAGTTGTCTCTGGGTTCTCATCTTACACAGACGGTAACGGTAAACGGCTGGGTCTCTGTTACACGGGATTTGGGCGGTATCATCTTTGTTGAGGTCCGCGATCGATCAGGTATTCTGCAGCTCGTGGCCGATCCGTCTAAAAACCCCGCTGTCCATGCGCAATTTTCTGGCTTAAAGTCGGAAGATGTGATTACTGTGAGTGGTCCCATTTCTCAAAGGCCCTCAGAGACCGTGAATCCTCAACTAAGCACCGGCGACATCGAGATGTACCCAGAGCGTATTGATGTGCTGAGTCGTTCCAAAACACCCCCGTTTTCAATCGATGATGATGCGGATGCTGTGGATGAATCCGTGCGGCTAAAATATCGATACTTGGATTTACGACGCCCTCGCATGTTCAACAATCTAAAATTTCGTCATCAAGTGGTCTCCACCATCCGAAATGTGTTGAATGAATCTGGCTTTTTGGAAATTGAAACCACAATTCTAATAAAAACCACACCAGAAGGGGCAAGAGATTATCTTGTGCCAAGCCGTGTCCACGCTGGTAAATGTTTCGCACTGCCTCAATCACCTCAAATATTCAAACAATTACTAATGGTGGCGGGGATGGAACGGTATTACCAAATAGCCCGCTGTTTCCGAGATGAAGATCTCAGAGCTGACCGCCAGCCCGAATTTACCCAGGTGGATATCGAAATGTCCTTTATCCAGCAGCAGGATGTGATGGACGTGGTTGAAAGTATTATTAAGTCTGTTTTTGCCGTTGCTGGTGTTGAAACAAAACCACCCTTTTTGCGGATGACCTGGCAAGAGGCCATGAGTCGTTATGGTTCTGATCGACCCGATCTTCGCTATGATCTGAGTTTTGCAGACATGACTGATATTTTTAAAAGCAGCGAATTTAGTGCGTTTCAAGGACCAGCGTCTTTGTCTGATGGTGTCGTTTTGGCTCTCAGAGTCCCCGGTGCAGGAGAATATAGCCGAAAGGAACTCGATGATCTTCAGGTAGATGCCAAACGATACGGGGCGAAGGGGTTGGCTTATATCGTTTTCAATGAAGACGGGCCCAAGTCGCCCATTGTTAAATATATGAGCGAGTCTGAGCTCGCTGCTGTACAGCAGAAAACAGGAGCACAAGTGGGTGATGTGGTTTTCTTTATGGCGGATCGCTTCGTCAAAGCCTGCACTGTTTTAGGCCGATTCAGAGAACATTTTGCCAGAAGACACAACTTAATTGATCCTAACCGACATGAGCTTCTTTGGGTGGTTGATTTCCCGATGTTTGACGTAGACGATAGCGGAAATTTAT
>CAZZIY010000120.1:0-6727 GCA_964654525.1 uncultured Vampirovibrionales bacterium
GACGATCCCTTTGTCTACCTCTCCGACGAGTTTTACCTGATGGTGGGTGAGCCTTTACCGAGTTATGAAGCCTATGGGGATTTTCCGCAACTAGACGACGGCGTGGGGACTGCCAGACTCTTGCTACAAGAGTTCCATAACCTAGAAAACACGCTGCCAGCAAAAGTTTCACCCGATCGAAAATTACTTGTGATGACCGGAAAACTGGCCAGTATGACTCTTCAGCCAATTGTAACCAGACTAAACCAAATAGAAGGGCTGTTTATTGATATTCTCACCGTTGAAAGTGCCTTCTGGGGGCGTTCTGTAGATGTGGCCGGGCTGATCACTGGAAAAGATCTGCTGACTTCCACCCAAGGCCATAATTTGAATGGTTACGACTGGGCCATTATCCCCAGCGTGATGCTAAAGCAGGGAACACAGCTATTTTTAGATGATGAAACAGTTGAATCCATATCTCAGCAAATGGGTCTTGCGATCAAAGTAGTTGAAAATCCATACAGTGCCAAGGATTTTTTGGCAACACTGTTTTAAAAGTAAACGCCATTAAAAAACCCCCTGAAGGCTTTCACATCAAGGGGTTTTATCAATTGAATACTCTATTTTACCGGGCCAGTCCGGATAACACGTTAATTAAACGGGCCATTCTTTCACTAATAGAAGAAAACGGACTCTCATCGACCACCGCTGCCCCGTTGGTTGGATCCGAAGACAACGCAGAGGACAGTTGATCACTCAGCATAGAGGACATCGCACTCATTGAGCTTAAGCGTCCTTGAAGAGCTGTATACTGAGCGCTTCCTTCTTTGAAATTACCCAACAATGCCCGCAGTTGAGTCATCGTGTCTTCTAGAGAACTCTGTTGAAAGTACAGCCGGGTTTGATCCGCACGGGCTTGACCCGCTTGGCCCAATTGGTCGAGCACATTGGCAGCACGGTCCACAATGGTTGCACCATTGGCATTTTCATTGACATCTAGCTGATCAATCAATGTCTTAATCTTTTCAAATTCAGGTACTTGACCTTGTTGTGCATCCTTAATCACAGTGTTAAAACCATAATACGCATCACTTTGAGATTGTTGACGTTTCAGCATCTGAATTCGCTGCTCTAAGGCTTGGCGAATTGGTGAGTTGGGAACCAATTGCTGACCCATTTGCTCTAATTTTTGAATCATATTCGATAAAAACGACGGGGATTGACTGGCTGAATCACTCGAAGCCTGTGTACTTTGCCCCCAAGGGCTTACAGCACTGAACCCAGAAGCAACTGGCGGATTGAACGGATTGTAAGCCATTGGTGTGAGTCCGTTTGCACCAAAACCGAAGGAGTTTGAAAACTCAACCGGGGCGTCCATCGAAAATAACTCATTGATTTTAGCATCTAAAGCAGCTGCAACTGGGCTTTCTGGCTCTACATTAGCCCGAATAGTTGCCAATCGATTCATCACAGTTGCCCGTAACTGTGGATTGTTCATTAATGCGAACGCATCTGCACCGTACATCTCTCTCTCGCTTTCTCTGTCTGCTCTCTCTCAAAAACCTAAAAGTGAATCTGCTCTGTTAGAGTGAATCTGCTCTCTTGGTGACGAAAACACGTCACTATATCCAAGAATATAAAAACAATCTTAAGGACAGGATTGCGCAAAATTTTACAAATTTTACAATTCTGTTTTCTGAAACAGCCGCGTTGTTAGGCGGGTGTTTGCAGTCGTGCTAGCTTCTGTGAGACAGCCACCGCCTTAGCCTCATTGCCAATTTGACGGTAAAACCCACCCATTTGTTGAAACGTTCTGGCAAGGCTTGTCTTATCTTGCAATCGAACGGCGTGATCCACCGCCACTTGATAGGCTTTTTCTGCGTCCTGCCAACGGTTTTGCTGGCGGTAGGCTCCGCCTAAATTGCTAAAGATAGACGGTAGCAAAGCAGCATTGTCTGGTGTTCTACTGGCCTCAAGGGCTGATTGATTCAACAGTTGGAGGGCCTCATCATGATTCCCTTGCCTGAGACTGACCAAGGCCCGCTCGTTCAAGGTTCCTGCAATCGCCCCTGTATCGGCCAGCATCCGATCTAACCTTAACGTGTGATCGTAAAATGAAGCCGCCTGATCGAGATTACCCAGATGGTCATGAATTCTAGCCATTGCATGGAGCACTTGTCGCTGTTTGTCTGGTTGTTTGGCTTGCTCAAAATCACGACTGGCCTTTTCATAGGCGGCTAAAGCTTGATCGGGTTGATGCAACCCTCTTTCTAAAAGCCGCCCCTGGAGAGACCAGAATTTTCCGGTTAAGTCCGGGCGCTTCTTGCCGTCAAGCAATTCCAGAGCTTGCTGAATAGCGGCTTGAGCTTGCCGCAAACCATGGGGAGAGTCCTGAAGACGTGCTGTTTGAATCAGGGTTTTTAACGCTGCCTTATCTGAGTCACTCAAATGGGAAGCGTTTTCAGAATAAACTTTTTCGGAAACAGCGTCAGACTTCTCTGGGGGAACCTCTGGAAGTGCTTTGGCATACGGCGAACCTGGCGGCGAATCTGGAGTCTCTGCTCTGGCCTTAAATTCAATGTTTTGAAGCAGTAAAGCCTCTATCCAATCTCGGACCACTTTAGAGGGTTGTCCTAAGGCCTCGGTGATAAACCCATCTAAACTGTCGGCTGACGTTCTCAGTGCTGTTTTTATAAAAGGCACAGAGGGTCTATCCTTTTGCGATTGTAGTGAAACCCCGTCCAAATAAACGGTCACTTCTGAGCGAACAGCATCACTGGCCCCCAGAGCATCCATCGTGCTTCCAAAGTCTTTTAACACACTGTTGATACTGATCGGCCGGTTTTGGAATTGATCTTGCACCGATTGCAGGCCGTGGGATGGGTTTCCAGGTTCAAAGCCTGATTCAGGCTGTTCTTGAACCCCGGCATAAACGGTTCCATGGAGTGAATACTGCCCTGGCGCTTGCTCTGACTGCTGACTGCTTTGAGACGGATCAGACAAGGAATAGCCAACAGGTTGACCGTATGAACTGACATTAGGCCTGACATATGGTTTTATGGGGGGCGTATAAATCCGGGTGACCATTGGTTTCAACTCAACTCAAAAATCGCAATTACAAGCTTCCTCAGGTAACTGTTCGGACAATCACCCAAAGACATCCAGTCATTCGAGGCAAAGATCCTCTATCTAACTGAAACCGTAATCCGTTTTGTCAAAATTTCAAGCACTGGGAAGCGCAAACCTGAAAAATTAAGCCTGTATAAATGGATTCATCCGTGCAGGAGGCGGTGTAAAACGTTCTTTAAAGGCTTTGGGCAACTCATGATAATAAGACATCAGTGCCTGATGATAATTAAGCAATTTAGCCCGTTGTAATAACACATAAGCGAAAATAATGGCACCAGACAACCCAAACACTTCTGGGTTCAGTAGCTTTCCGCTCAACACATCTGTCCACTGGTAGTGCAACCCCAACATCACCCCGGCGTACAACGCCCCAGACCAAAAAGCCAAATACGCTGGGTAGAGCAAGAATACCCATCCTGAGGAAAAAGCAATCCGACGGCAGCGTTCATCGATTATTTTCGCAGCAAGATCAGGCTCTGTCATTGCAACTACATCCCCCGAAAGTGTGACAACTGCTGACCATACACCATAAATAACCGTTAGAACCAAGATAAGCCCAAGCAACATTGTGCCAAATAAGCCTGAAACCGTAATAATCGGCAAGCTCGCCGTTGGCAAATCAATAAAAAGGTTAAACAAGGTCATGCTCAAGCCCATCACCAATGCCATCAATATCAAAACCAACAGCGTTGGACCAAACACCATTAATAGTCGGTATAACACCCAATTTAATAGGGCCTGTGAGGCCAATTTGGGATCCCGGCTATAATCCACATGCAGCAAATGAGGACGATTCAGATGAGAGGCCCAGTTAGAAATATAGGCTGTTTTAACGCGATTAAGCAACTGAGAACCAATCAAAAAAGCCAGCACAGAGACTCCAGCAAATTGAGCCATCGGCATCACAGGTAGAACCAACACGGCTTGTATACCACCTGGAAGCCACATCGACATCAGCCATTCACTGACAGGTGCCGCCACAGCCTGGACTGCCAATATAAGAATGGGCATTAAGAATATGAGGAGCACCATCGAAGCACCCGCAGCAAAGTTGGGCGGCAAAAACCAGAAAAGATCAGGGTGTCGCTCGTCTGGAAGCATTCACCGGCACAACACTAGGTTGAAGCAGCTTCTGCAGCTTGTGCCGATGCTTTTTTCTTACTGGGTGAAGATTTTTCAAACACGATTTTACCGTCTTTCATCACGGTATGAATCACGTCACCTTCCTTAAATTTGCCCAGCAAGAGCATATCGGTCAGCTCATCTTCCAATTGTTTTTGGATAGCCCGGCGAAGCGGTCGAGCACCATAACTCGGGCTATAGCCCTCTTTGGCCAAATAATCCTTGGCCTCATCGCTAATAACCAGTTCCATACTTTGTGTAGAAACACGTTTCACCAAATCACGGACCATCACATCAACAATGTTGCGGATTTCGGTCTTGGTCAACGGATGGAAGATAATAATATCGTCCAGACGGTTCAAGAATTCTGGGCGGAAGGTTTTCTTCATCTCTTCCAACACCGTATCTTTAATCTTCTGGTACCGGGCTTTATCATCATTATCACTCACCGCAAATCCCAGTGGTGCAGAATTTTCAATCCCACGTGCACCCACGTTACTGGTCATAATGATAATCGTGTTCTTAAAGTCAACGGTTCTGCCCTTGGAGTCAGACAAACGGCCGTCATCCAAAATTTGCAGCAAGATATTGAACACATCGGGGTGTGCTTTTTCAATCTCGTCAAACAGTACCACAGTATAAGGCTTACGGCGAACCATCTCTGTGAGCTGTCCACCTTCATTAAAGCCAACATAGCCTGGGGGAGAGCCAATCAATTTGCTAACCGTGTGGCGTTCCATAAACTCAGACATATCAACACGAATTAGGTTATCTTCAGAACCAAAAACATATTCTGAAAGGGTTTTGGCAAGTTCTGTTTTACCAACCCCGGTTGGACCACTAAAGATAAAGGAGCCAATGGGTCTGTTCGGATTTTTTAAGCCCACCCGCGCTCTGCGAATAGCCTTAGAAATAGCGGTCACAGCGTCATGTTGCCCGATTACGCGCTCGTGCAAAATGCCTTCCATTTTGATCAAGCGCTCGCTTTCGCTCTCTGTCAGTTTGGAGACCGGCACACCAGTCCAGCCACTGACCACTTGAGCAATATGCTCTTCAGTGACTTCGATCTTTTGATCTTCAATGGTTTTTTTCCACTCATCCGCCATTTCACGAATTTTATCGCGCAATTTAGCTTCCTGATCGCGAAGCTCACTGGCATTCTCAAACTCTTGATTACGAATCGCCTGTTCTTTTTCACGGACAAGGGTCTTCAGCTCTTTTTCAAGTTCTTTGCCTTCAGGCGGCAATGCACTATGAGACAGACGAACACGAGAGCTGGCCTCATCGATCAAATCAATGGCCTTATCGGGCAAAAACCGGTCAGGGATATAGCGGGATGAGAGCTTAGCGGCCGCTTCGAGGGCCTCATCCGTAATCACCAGTTTATGGTGTTGTTCATATTTCTCACGCAGCCCCCGCATAATTTCTATCGTTTCTTCTATGCTAGGCTCATCCACCTGAACGGGTTGGAACCGGCGCTCCAGGGCGGCATCTTTTTCAATATGCTTGCGGTACTCACTGATAGTGGTCGCACCAATGCATTGAATTTCTCCGCGAGAGAGGGCGGGTTTCAAAATATTGGCCGCATCAATGGCACCTTCAGCTGCCCCAGCCCCAATTAGGGTGTGTAATTCGTCTATGGCCAGGATAATATTTCCGGCCTGACGGATTTCATCCATCACCTTCTTCAGGCGTTCTTCAAATTCTCCGCGGTACTTTGTGCCAGCTACCAAGAGACCGATGTCTAACTGAACAATCTTCTTCTCTTGTAAGATATCGGGGACATCTCCATTCACAATCCGCTGCGCAAGACCTTCAGCAATCGCCGTTTTGCCGACACCAGGTTCTCCAATCAATACAGGATTGTTTTTTGTCCGACGTCCCAAAATTTGAATCACACGCTCGATTTCTTTTTCGCGACCAACCACCGGATCAAGTCTCAGTTCTTGTGCGGCCAGCGTTAAGTTTTGAGAAAACTCATCCAATGTAGGCGTTTTACTTCTCCCACCTGCGGTAGAAGCTGTTGAAGAGGAGCCACGAGTTTCTCCAAGCATCCGAATGACATTGCTCCGCACCTTGGTGAGATCAACACCCAGGTTTTCCAACACTCTGGCAGCGACCCCTTCACCTTCACGGATAAGCCCTAGCAGCAAATGTTCTGTCCCAATATAGTTGTGGCCCAACTGACGGGCTTCATCCCAAGAAAGCTCCAAAACTCGTTTTGCTCGAGGGGTAAACGGGATTTCGACCGCCACAAAACCTGAGCCTCGCCCAATAATTTTTTCGACTTCTGCGCGGGCCTCTTTCAGATTGACCCCCATCCCTTTGAGTGTTTTAGCAGCAATCCCGGTACCTTCACCAATCAACCCTAGCAAGATCTGCTCAGTCCCCACAAAGTTGTGGCCGAGCCGTCGGGCCTCTTCTTGGGCCAACATAATTACCTTAATTGCTTTTTCTGTAAACCGTTCAAACATAGCCGTACTTAACACTCTCTGCT
>CAZZIY010000121.1:0-5020 GCA_964654525.1 uncultured Vampirovibrionales bacterium
GCAGCCATGGGCAGCAGCTTAAATGAACTGTGTAAACATAAAAATGGCACGAGCCAGCCATAAGCCGGATTCTGTCTTGGACGGTTATCTGTCTAGGCGTTGGGTTTCCCCAGCGCTCAATCGGTCTATCTGGAAACAGGACGGGCAGCCCTGAATGTTTCCACTGCCTTTCACCAGTCGGGGTTTACCTGGCCAGAGCCTCTCGACTCTGCCGGTGGGCTCTTACCCCACCGTTGCACCCTTGCCTGTGCTGTAAACAGCCATCGGCGGTTCGCTTTTCTGTGGCACTTTCCTCGCGGTCACCCGCACCGGGCGTTACCCGGCGACTTGCCCTACGGAGCCCGGACTTTCCTCAGCTGAACAGGCGACGATCCACCTGTCAACCGCAACCGTCTGTCTGACTCGTACCACCGACAGTATACGCCAAAAGAGCTTAAATACGACTCTGGGTTAAAAGTCTTCTTAGCAATGGGCATGAGCTTCGCGTCTGGGCACTGTATCCGCTTGAAGCCGAATGCCACGTGCGGTCAACTCTTCAATAAACGCTTCTGCGGGGACGGTTGTCTCCAGAGCCAATACGCCTCGGTCCTTAATTCGACCGTCTCCCATCATCTGGGCAACAATTGCCACAGGAAAGGCCGTCGTTCGCATCATCGCGGTAAACCCGGTAGCGGCATCATACGTGTCCATAATCTCGTAACTCACTTCAACGGTTTCTTTTGCCTTTTCTCCTCGGACCAACACCCTGACCACAACAATATCTCTGGGGTCATCTTTCAAAAGTTTTGGCGTAATGAGTGCTGCAAAAGCTTCTCGTGCTGTGAGCGTTTTGCCTTGGAGAAAGACCGGGGTCTCATCCATAAAGCCCAAGTCGGCAAACAGTTTAATTTGGGCGCAATGACCAGGGTAGCGTACCGTTTTGTAATCCATCGTTTGAATTTGACCCTCATACGTCCAGGGCAGGGTCGAAAGCCCTCCCAGGGTATGGAATGCTTCACACGTGCCCACAGGCTCACGAAAATGCAACGTTTCCACATCTGTCAGCGTTGGGACCGTTTCTCTCTTTCCGTTTTTCAGCACGATCGAGCGTCCCATATATTCATTAATCAGCCCATGAATCGAGAAAAATAGCTGGTAATTCAAAGGTGGTTCTGGCTTTTGGGGGAGTCCACCTACTCGAATATGCACCGCATCGACCTGATTGAGTTGCTTAATCCCGTGAGCTGCCAGAATATTGGCCATCCCTGGGGCCAGCCCGCAGTCGGGAAGAATCGTCACACCGGCTTCTCGAGCAGCCTGATCACGTTCACGTTGGGCAAAGACCAAATCCGTATTACCACCCATATCCACCATATGGGTTTGACTGGCGATGGCAGCGTCTGTAATCGCCAAATTGAGGAAATAGGGGACTGCACTGACAACGACATCATAAGGTTTCAAAAACTCGATCAGCGCGGCCTGATGGGTCACATCCAATTGCACAGGCTTCAACACATCCCGCGTGAGCAAAGCCCGCAGGGATAAGACCACCGTATCGAGTGATTCTATCTCTTGGTCCACCAAGGCCACTTCTGTTACCGAGGGGTTTTGGCACAAATCGTATGCCACCGCTCGCCCTTGAAGTCCAGAACCCAATACCGCAAATTTCATCGAACACATCCTCCCCGGTAATTACAACAATGAATCAAGCCCGTAAATCAGTCCTTTGACACCGAGTGCCTTCTTAACCGCCAGACACACCCCGGGCATAAAACTTTTCCGGTCAAAACTATCATGGCGCAGCGTCAGCAATTGGCCAGGGGCACCAAATATCACTTCTTGATGAGCGACCAGACCCGGCAGACGAACGCTATGAATATGCAAGCCTGAATCTTCCCGGACTGTACCTCGAGCACCCGGGTGCACATGGGTCTCTTGGATATTATCGAGTCCAAAAACAGGACTGCCTGACATTTTCCTGGCTTTTTCCATTTTTTCAGCCGTGATCAAAGCCGTCCCACTGGGGGCATCCGCCTTTTGATTGTGATGCAGTTCAATAATTTCCGCATGTTCAAAGTACTGGGATGCCATTTCTGCAAATTTCATCATCAACACCGCACCCAGGGCAAAATTAGGAATCACCAAAACAGAGAGGTTCTGCGCATCTGCCTTTTTTTCCAACACCGTCAATTGCTCTGGGGTTAAGCCTGTCGTCCCAATCACCGGACGGCACCCGGCGCAGAGCATCATTTCTGCATTTGCAAACACTGCTGAAGGGTGGGTAAAGTCCACACACACCTGGGGTTTTGCCCGTGTGAGCATATCCTCCAGAGAGGCTTCTATGGGAATATTCAAATGCAAATCGCTCGACGCCGCATTGAAATCAGCCACGCCGACCAACTCCAGCTGAGGGTCTGCCAGAACTGCAGCCACCACCTCTCTGCCCATACGGCCCAGCGCTCCGCACACAGCGGTCCGGATTTTCTGTATATTATGACTCTCAGCTGCGCTATTCATCTTCAACTAGTGTCCTTCAGGGGTTTCATGAATTTGTACGACCTGGGTTTGACTGGTCAGCGTGGTTTGATGAGCAGCCTGGATAGAGTTATCGGGCTTAACCACAGTTGTCGGTTTCACCACCGAGGTCACCACGGGCTGGTTTTCCAACTGTTGCTGAAGCGCATCTGTCATAACTGGCTTGTTTTTGACCGATTGTATAGGAATAGGTTGATTGGTGAGGGCAAGCGACTCTTTCAACACCTTGGGTGCCCGGTGAAACGTGACTTGGCGGTGCCAACGCAAGTCTAAAACACCCATTTTTCCCTGCAAAGTATGTATGGTAGGCACCAGCGTGAGAATGCGCTCTGTCCTTGCCCTCAGTGTTCGGTCTAATGGCCCCAGCCAGACGGCTATTTCAGCAAATTGGGCTTTCACCATCTGGGCGTCACTCACGTCCAACCCCCAGTAATGCAGACCTTGTACTGTACTTAAATCAACAGATAACCGCTGCAAAGCCCTTAAATCCTGAACATTCATTCGCTGCCAAGGAGGCAAAACAAGCTTAACCAACGAACCACCTGGTTGAATCCCCTTTGCCTGAGGGTAGGGCAAAAGAGAGTATACGTGAAAGTCTGTTCCCATAACCCCATAGGGCTCAGTCGCTTTGGTTGTACTATACACCAAGGCCCAACGGGGCTTTTCCAACACTTGAACTTCCAGCCGCGTGGGGAAAAAGAAACGACGCACAAACACTCGATCAACCAAAGGGTAATCCTGTCGAATGCGCATCTCCACTTCTGCCGGATCAACTTCAAACAAGGTTCGGCCAACATAGGCCTGAAGATACGGCTTAATCAAAGTAGCATTCACCAAATTATTTTGATTATTTTTCACGGAAAAACGCAGCGTATCCAGTGTCCAAAAAGGGCTCTGTATCATCAAAACCATCGCATAGGTTAACAACGGAATCAGTGAAATTTTGAGAAGCCATACCAATCGGTGGAATCTGACCTTCATCTTTTTTCGAGAGCGGCGTTTTCTGAGCAGATCCTGTTGTCGTTGACGACTATCCGCCTCGGATTCTGAATGAGTTGAGAACTCAGGATTCGTCTCAATACTCAGCGGGCTATTTTCCTCAGCGCTGCCTTGGTTTGGCAGAGAGGGGTTGGGTATGTGTATAGTGGTGATATGTTTGTTTGTCATCACGGGCACGCAGTCTTTAGCAGACATTCTACCAATTGATCATAGGTCAGTCCCATAGCCGCTGCTTGGGCCGGTAGATCACTTAGATTGGTCATTCCGGGAACGGTATTAATTTCAAGAATAAAAAATCGATTTTCTCCGTCCACAACAAAATCCACGCGAGATACGCCAGAACAACCCGCCGCTTGGTGCGCTTTTATGGTGACTTCCTGAATGGCTTGAGTCACATCTTCGGGAAGATCTGCCGGGATGACGAACTCGGTCAGTCCTTCGGTGTATTTTGCTGCGTAATCATACCACTCAGTCTTGGTTTTCAATTCCAGAATAGGCGTCGCTTCAAGTGTGCCTTCTCTTTCTAGAACGCCCACAGTAATGGATTTTCCCGGAATATACTGCTCTATCAGTACGCGCTCAGAGACCTCAAAGGCAGTCTCCACAGCTTGTTGCAAGTCATCTTCACGGTCTACCTTAGACATTCCCACGCTAGAGCCATCAGCTACAGGTTTCACCATCACAGGATAAGTACCGCGGTATCTAACATTGGCAAAGGCTGCTTGCTCTCCCGGTTCTCGTTTAAGTGTAACCCAGGGCAAAACGGGCAACCCGGCGGCCTGTAATACAATTTTGGTCAGATCTTTATCCATCGTCAGTGCGCTGGCTGTGACACCATTACCGGTATAGGGTATACCCATCCAGTCTAATAACCCTTGAATACAGCCGTCCTCACCGTACGTTCCATGGAGTACGTTAAAGACAACATCAATGGGGGTTGCAAGCAGTGTCTGTGCAATATCGTGATTGGCATCCAGCAACTGGACATTGGAGTAGCCAAGTCGCATCAATGCTTCTGCGCAATTTCGGCCTGAGCGAAGTGAGACTTCTCGCTCAGAAGAAAGGCCACCATATAACACCCCAATGCGGGTGTCTTTTCTCAGCGCTAACAAACGTTTACGGGTCACTACAACAGCCCTCTTAAAAATTCGGGTACTTCACGCTCGCCTGTCCCTGTGAGATCGCGCAGCTGTAGGTACGCCCATAGCCTGTCTTCTTCCTCAGTGATATCCCCGATCAAAATATTTTCCGGCTGTAGAGTCAATCCGTGACGCTCAAAAACAGCAGCTTTCATTCGCGCCATCAGACGAAGAACATCGGTAGAGGTACCCTCACTGGTGTTGACGATAAAGTTGGCATGCATGGGACTCACCCTGACACCGCCTTCAGTCCAATTTTTAGCACCCATTTCGTCTAATAGCGCACCCGCCGTGTGTGGCTTTGGATTTTTGAACACGCTTCCCCCATTGGGTTCTGTAGGATGGTGCGTCTTACGAAAAGCAATGCT
>CAZZIY010000121.1:5120-6661 GCA_964654525.1 uncultured Vampirovibrionales bacterium
CCAGGGATACCAATCATATACTCCGCCCCGTGGAGACTCTCCTTTTGAGCAGCAGCAGCAGATTTCGCCAGATGGACCCCAGCGCCAAAAATAAATCCTGTGGGTGAAATCGATTCTACCCAGTCCATTTTTCGGGTGATTAAGACATCCCCCCGGATCCCTCGACTGGCTATCAAGGAATTGCTTCCCCACCCCAGCACAGTTACCGTCTCTAACCCTTTGAGTAGTTCTACTGCTTCATTCATTGAAGACGGGAAATAAGCCCTATCCATTGGTCCGCCAATTCGGTACGTAGAGTAAGGCGCAGCACTGAGGGATTCTTGAGCACGCAACGCAATCATGTGCCCAATCCTTCTCGAAAAAGCTGTGTAATACTTCCTGCTCCCATCGAAATAACCATATCACCAGGCCTTGTTTCCGATAAGAGTCTCTCTCTCAATGAATCAAAGGGAGGAGAGGGGACGTAGTAAGCACTAATAGGCCTTTTAGCCGTTAAATTCCACTCTTGGCAGAACGCACTGGCGGTTGCTGACTCAATTTCAGGTTCTCCAGCAGAATACACATCAGAGAAAAACAGACCGCCATCGATACCGTTAAAAGCATTGAGGAAATCGCCCCACAAAGCTTGTAAGCGAGTATAGCGATGTGGCTGGAAGACAACCCATAAACGCCCCGGTTCTGATTGTTTGGATAGTTTTTCTTTGGCCGCCTCAATCGTCGCCTGGACTTCTGTCGGATGATGGGCATAATCATCCACCCATTGAATCCCTCTAAAAGTACTGATCAATTCAAAACGACGCCCCATCCCAGAAAACTGCTGAAGTGCAGACTGGATCAAGGACCATTCATAGCCAAGATGGTGCGAAACAGCAGCAGATACCAAGGCATTCCATACATTATGCTGTCCTGGGACTTGTAATTGAATAGTTCCAAGAGTTGTCTTGGTATCGTGCTGTCTAATAATTCCCATTGACGGACCAATACACTCAACGGAATAACCAGAAGTCAATTCAGGACGGAACCAGGACAACCAAATCACGTGGACATGCTCAAACCCACCATTCAGAAAAAGTCGCTTTGTTTGTGGGCAATCACCGTTTAAAAACACCCGACTCCCCGGCCGGAGCGAACCCACATACTGTCGAAATACCCGAAGAACCCCGTCTAAGCCTTCCGTATAGTGGTCCGCATGGTCAAGCTCAATATTATTAATGACGGAGACGGTGGGTTGGTATTCCACCAAAGAGCCATCACTCTCGTCCAGTTCAGCAACTGCGACACCACCAACAGGCCCAAGAATTGCATTTGTACCAAAACCTGGCAGTTTACCTCCAGCAATCACCGTTCCCTGTTGGGCTTCGGCATTCAAAATACTACCAAGCATGCCTGTTACGGTGGTTTTCCCGTGGGTACCAGTCACCCCCACCACCTCTTTATAAGCAAAAACCGGACTGTGAAGCAAGGCTTTTAACAGCGCTGAACGGTGAAACACGGGTATTCCCTGTGCCTGAATTTGCATTAATTCCGGATTATCCGACTTT
>CAZZIY010000122.1:0-6651 GCA_964654525.1 uncultured Vampirovibrionales bacterium
GCGCTTGCTGAGAAATTGGGGGCACAAATTTTACTGGATGAAGCCCATGCCAGTGGTGTTTACGGGGAGTCCCGAGCCAGTGGGCTGGCTGAAGCACAGGGAGTAAGCGGAAAAATTCATCTTCAGATGGGCACGTTTAGTAAGGCGTTGGGAGGCTTTGGTGCTTATTTGGTCGGTTCTCGCACAATGATAGAAACGGTGATTAACCGGGGGCGAGGCTTTATATATTCCACAGCCCTGCCGCCTGCGGTGATTGCCGCTGCTGATGCGGCCGTGCAAGTGGTGCAAACTGAACCAGAGCACCGTAAAACACTGTGGCAAAGAATGGAACAAGTGCATTCTCGTCTCGGCGTGTTGCCTTATCCCAGTCATATTGTGCCGTTGCACGTGGGGGAAGAATCTCGTGCGCTGAGATTCAATCAAATGCTAAAAGAGGCTGGTTTTTTCCTGCAAGCGATTCGACCTCCCACCGTACCTGAAAATACCGCCCGCTTAAGACTCAGCCTAAGTGCCCGGCATACAACGGAACAAGTGGAAGCCCTGTGTACTGCCTGGGAAAAACTCTCTTAAGGGGCTAACACCCCGTTTTGTGTCTGGATTTGTCGTAAATTATTGAGAATGCCCAAGGCGCCCGAGTTGTTTTGCGTGTTAATCCCGTTTTGCGGCGGGGTTAGCGGCACCCCCATCAGGACAGATCCCAGAGAACGCCCAATTTTACCGAGTTTGCCGTTGCCTAGCGAACGGCCCAGTTGCTGAGCTTGAGCAGTGCGGATAATTTGACTTAGCCTGTCCTGCTCCGTATATCCCAACCCAGAGAGAGATTGCCCGGTGAGTTTGGTTTCAAGTAGACTCAGGCGGGTTGAAATACTGGTGGTTGGGGGAGAGGCGGCCCCAAATAGCTGGATCTCAAGATTATTCAGCGTGCTAATCACTTCAGGGTCAGTGGGTGACAGTGTCCCTGTATAGACTGTATTTGGCAGTGTCGTTGTTTGTTGACCGCCATAATATCCGTTACCGTAGCTCTCAGTGGTAACTGTCATGGTGCCCCCGTAGGGTAAATACTGCGTTTGAGTCTGGTTTTGGGTGATAACTTGCCCAGGACTGGTCAAAATCTGGTTGGTGTATTGCTGGGTGCTCACCCCATTATTGGCACCAATCCCTTGCTGGGCCAAATTTTGACGAACGTCATTGGGCAGCATATTGAGAATATCTGGACTCAGCGAGCGGCTGGGTTTGGCCGGTCCAAAGTATTGAAAATTTGATTCTGGGGCGACTGGAGTGGCTGTTTGAGTGGTACCAAAGGCAGAATAACGCCCTGGTGGCAACGGACGGTTTTGAGGAATGATGGGATTAAAATATGGATTGGCTGGAGAGGACTGAGGGGAATTTGGATTTTGGCGCCGTTGCCAATCAATTAACAGGCGACTAATACGGTGATCCACCGATTCTCCGGAAAAAGGCCTGCCGTATAACTTGGCTTCCAGTGCATCAAGGCGTTGGGTGATCAACTTATCGGGAAAGGTTTTGCCGCGAAAAATATCTTGCTCCAGCTCAGAGATTTGCCCGTAGGCATCGTGAGAGCTGCTCACAAATTCATCGGGATTATCGGGCAGTTGTCTCAAAACAGAATTATTGCTGGCAGGGGCTTGTCCAAAAACGGGGACTTCTTTTTGCAGCCGCTCCATTCTATCTGCCAGAGACAGTTGGGGGAAATTTTGATTGAAGACTTTTCGTTCGACCCGGTCTAGGCGGTTGTTGATGTCGAGACCCACAAAATCTCGAGCAAACACCTTGCGTTCAATCAGGGTAAGAGCCGGGTAGTCTTCGACAAAAGCCGACGCGCGATTGCCGTTAGCTTTGTTTTGAGCATTATGTGCGGGGTTTTGTGGCTTGCTCTGCTCTGTTTTTGCCAGGATTTTGAGCAGTCGTTCTTGTCGTTGCGGCGGGGTACCGCTTTGCGTACTGCCGTAAATGAGGGTTTCGAGCCGGCTTAAGCGCTCTTCTAGAGGCGAGTCTGAGAAAGATTGGTTCAGTAATTGCATTTCGGCCCCAGATAGTGCATCAGATTGAGGTGCCGCAACTGGATTGACTGGCGCGTTGGGAACCAAGGGCGGTAATTCTTCTGCCAAGGCTGAAAAATGGTGGACGGACGGCATTGCAACGACACTGCTCAGCAGAAAGGCAGCACAGAGGCTAAATAGGATTTTAGAGATTTTACGCTTCAAACAACGCTCCAATCAATGCTTCAAACAACGCTCCAAGCCATAAAACGACTCAATGAGTACAAGCTGTTTACTAGCCCTATGTGTACTAGCCTAGATGATTATATGACGACCCACTGGTGAAAAAGTTAAAAAGTGGAAAAGTTAAAAAGGATCGAGAATACTGTGCCCAAATAAAAAGTGCCAATGAACTGAATCACCGGCACGTCAAGGAATTTAAGTTTGAGGAGAGGAGATATAGGGTACACACTTCGTATATCGTTTTGATATATACAAACTGTAGAATCTCTCCTTAAAACGATAGATTTCTTTACATGTCGTCAGCTGCTGATACGCTCGCTCGAATATCTAGATAAAAGAGCGTGTAAATCAAGCTGCTGAGAGGCAGCAGTAACAGGCTGACTACTAATAAGATGACATAATGGGTGGTTTCTAGAGCCACTTGATCATGATGTTTCAACAACGTTTCCGTCCAAGCGGTATAGTACGTTGGGAAGGCCGATCCCGCTTGAGGTTGTATTTTATGCAGTATCTCATTGGTCAAAAAACTGACCGGAATTTGCAATAGGGCAGTGAGTTGCGTGAGATCAAACACCAGGCCGACCAGCATGGGGATTACAGTTGATGTGAGAAGAGAAACAAATAGCATCACCGCCAGCCCGCGCCAGAATTGTCCCTTCATTCTGGCGATGCTACGTTGAATGACAGCCACTGCCGAATGGCTGATTCCAGGCTCTAGCGAAATGATCTGGAAGGATAAACTGCAATAGATAGAGAGAATGCTAAGAATAATGAAAATAATGCCACCACCGCCCAGAAAGAATACCACATTTAAAACCGGCAGAATCCCAGCCCATGGGCTATCCTGAGCGGATAAGACGAGAGTCGCCAAAAAATTTATGAATACCACACTCACCCAGAGTAAGCCGGGCGGGAGAATCCAAAGGGCCATAAAAATGGCCAGAAGCCTGGAATAACTGGCGGAAGGGATTTGTTGATAATCATGCTCGATCGCTTTACGAGCTTTCACCGCGACGCCAGTCTGTTTGTCTTGAGCGACCCATCGAAGGCAACTGGCATTCATGGAAGCCATTAATACGAGAAAGCGCCAAAACCCCCAGGTCAAAAAACAAACTCCGGGGATCATTAGCGTAAACATTGCAAAAATAATCCATCCAATTGTAAAAGAGGCGATCATCCAATCCATTGCCTTGTAGGGTAGGAGGATGCCAATGACCACACCTGCAATTTGGGCAAAGATGGGCAGCAACAACGGCTTAGTCCCGACGGCAATGTTGGGTATGTAAAACCGAAAGGCGTCTTTGACAATCGTAAATAAAGAACGCCGCTGAAGCGCTTGTGCCAGGACACTTTCTAGTTCAAGTTCATGGTTGTTTGTTTCAGTCATATTAAGCCATTACCTGATTTGCTTGTAACTGGTCGATAAAACGTTCAAGGAGCTTGCAAATAGACTCTTGGGGTGATTCTGCATAAATACGAATCAAGGGTTCCGTCCCACTGGGGCGAAATAAAATCCAAGACGAGCCATTGCAAGATGAGCCATTGTCACTGTGATTGAACCGTGGGTTTTGAAATATCCACTGAACCCCGTCACTGGTCTGAATCGATTCAATCGTTAACCCCTCTGCAATGGACGAGCCGACCGTATAGGCAGCCAGAGCGCCCATAAGGCTTTCTCGCTCAGTGCCGTGATGACATATCGGAAAAGACCAATTGCGCGCAACCCCGAAGAGTGGGCCTCCCAGTTTCTTATCTTGTGCAGCCAAAAGAGAATCAATGGAAGGGAGGTGCCTCAGTTGTTGTTTTTGTTGGGAGGCCAGCAGCATCTCCAACACCAACAAATTGGTGAGAATTCCGTCTTTTTCAGGAATATGACCGACAATACTCATTCCCCCGGACTGCTCAGCCGCCATCAAGACAGGGGCTTTTGTTGGGGCAGACAGCATTTTTTCGGCCAGATACTTAAACCCAACAGGGGTTTCAATCACGGGATGCCCCAAAACACTGGCTAGCCTATCAATTCGGTGAGAGGTCGCAATGGTCCTTGCTACGGGGGCGCCAGGAAAGCGAGTTTGCCATTGATCTCGCTCTGAAAGATATTCAAATAACAGGGGCATCAACTCGTTACTGCTAAAACACCGCCCGCTCTCTGCACTGACCACACCAAAGCGGTCCGCATCACCGTCTGTCGCAATGCCCAGATCCCAGCCGCTCTTCTCTTGCGTGAGTCTATTTATGAGCTCTTGGAGGTTGTCTGCCGTCGGTTCTGGAAGGTGCCCCCCAAACAAGGGATCGCGGTGGTTATGTTGGCATTGCAGGGCATTAACATCTTTCCAACCGGCTTTATCCGCTAAAATCTGGGGCAATACACATTGTCCTGCCCCGTACATGGGATCATATAAAATTCGTGGAAAATATTGATGTCTTAGAGCGTCGCGAAAAATGTTCCAATGAACGAGAGAATCTAAATGGGCCAAATATTCAGGGTAAGGAGAAAACAACTGTGTTTCCCCTGTGTCTTGCCGGGCTTTGGGTTTAGAAAAGTGACCCGTGTCAACATAACCCATCACCGCTTCAGTAATGCTTGTAGAAGCAGGCCCTGCGTAGTCAGGAATAAACTTGATTCCAGTGTATTCAGGCGGATTATGACTGGCCGTAATCATCAGTGCTCCGGCCGCTTTACGGGCTTTCACCGCATAGGCTATCAACGGGGTGGGTGTAAACGTATCACTCAGTAAAACATTGATTCCGTTGGCATTGAACGTGTTTGCAGCAATTTGGGCAAAATATTCTGAGAGGAAACGGGTGTCGTAACCAATAACCATGGTGTTAGGGTGCAGGGTTTTAGCCAGAGAGGTTTGATTAATATAGGTCGCGATCGCAGTTACCGCATGGACCAAGGCTTCCACAGTGAAGCCATCGGCAATCACGGCTCTCCAGCCATCGGTTCCAAAATGAATCTTGTGTCCCATAAGGGGAAATTACCCTGTTTAACCCGCAATGTTGAGAATATCACCCTTTCATTATAAGGCGAAAAACGGGGTTTCCTCATATATCTGGAGGAGGAGAGATGGGTTGCTTAAAGGTTTTTAAAAATTGTTATAACACAGGCTATGAGAAGCTTTTGTCTGAATTTTCTGATTTTTCAGACTCCCTTGAACGGAGGAAAATACCAAAAAATGACTTCAGAAAACTATTGCCTTCACGATACCCCTTATGTGAGCAACGGACTGCTTACAAAAACCAGACAAACGGAAGTAATGAGTGATATTTAGGAACCAGTGGGTAGCTGATTCTTAGAGGCCTTAATACAGAAGTGTCATCTGGATTGTCGTAGGAAACACAAATAAAACCCCAAAAATATAAACAACGGATTGTGATTATTTTTGGAAAGGTTAAACACAACTAAATCATCATTAAATACCAAGTCATACTCATATGTAGACGGTTACTCGAATTAAGCGAGCAGCAAGGTATATCAAGACCATCTTGTGACTCCGCTTATCAACAGTAACCGAACCTGTAAACTTTTTTGCGGCCATTATTGGACATTGCTCCAATGCTTGTCGCGATGAGTGAACGGTGCGCTGCAATGACGTGGATTTGGCGACTGATTGATTGAATGAAAATAACAGACTAGGAGAAAGTGATAATGCCAATTATCATCAATACAAACGCGTCGTCTTTGAACGCACAGCGTTATTTATCCGTTAACTCGAAAAATTACTCAAAATCCTTAGAGAGATTATCCTCTGGCTACCGGATTAACCGGGCTGGGGATGACGCCGCTGGACTGCAAATTTCTGAGCTTCTGCGAGGCCAGATCCGAGGTCTGAAAAAAGCGGGCGATAATACACAGGACGGGATCAATGTTCTTAATATCGCGGACGGTTCTTTTCAAACCATCCAAGACAACCTGCAACGTATCCGTGAGCTAACAGTTCAAGCCGCTAACGATACTTACGGCGGTACTCAAAGAACCATTATCGAAAATGAAATCGATCAATTACGAGCCGATATTGACCGAATTGCCAGTGGTACAACGTTTAACAGTATTAGTTTGTTAGGTTCTGCCACACCGGCCAATTATTTTATTCAAGTTGGAGCCGGTTCTAGCAACGCAGTTGACCGAATCGATGTCGCTTCTGCTCTAGGAAATGTCAGTACAACAGCAACTGGTATCAACCTTTCAGCGGCTGCGGCACAATTTACGGATAACTCAGCAGTTCAAGCTTATCTAACAAAAGTAGATGCAGCCATTACTGCACTGGGCAGTAAGCGCTCTGTTCTGGGTGCCTTCTTAAACCGATTTGAAGGAACATTTAATAACATCAACGCAGCGGTTGAGAATACCTCGATTACAGAATCTCGTATCCGTAACGTGGATGTGGCGGCCGAAAGTGCAGAA
>CAZZIY010000123.1:0-6640 GCA_964654525.1 uncultured Vampirovibrionales bacterium
AGCGAGCCAATAGCCACAATCATCTATCTGACACGACCTGCCAGGCATTGGGGAGTGCTGGGTTATATAGCGTGTATACTTAGCCAGGTTCTTCACTGGTGAGGCAATGGATCCCACCACTAAGCTGGAGGCATTCTTTTAGGTAGGTGTCCCCAGCGCGCTTACTCATCGTGCCACCGCTGATAAACTCAACACGGCTGACACAAGGGGCAAGTTGTTTTAGCTTGGCTGCAAACAAAGCGTTTAGTGTGGGAAACCCCGTGTCGTTGGTGATGTAGACCAGAGACTCCTTCCCGTTAGCCAGTATTTTGCTATGGACCAAGGCATTGGTGAAGTTGGCCACCTCTCCAGTATCGCTACCAAACAAGCTGGGCAGTGTGATGATATCAAAACCGTGTTTTTTGAGGGCTTCTACCACCACTGGCATCGGTTGGTAGCCTGATTCTACACGTCTCTTTTCCGCATTGAGCGTTAATTTACGCAGTTTCTTCAGGCGCTTGCGTTCATCCCGACTGGGCGAAATGGCCAATGCTTCATCCAATAACGAAACCGCTTGCGTGGGATCGTGCACCAAAACAAGAGGAAAGCCCAGCGGACGAATGGCCATATCGATATGGAATTCTGGCTGAGGGATGATAAAGAGCTTATCTTCAGAGATGTGGAGGTCTTTGGCGATCGTTTTTTTTGCCAGAAGGTTAAACTGAGTCTCATGGGTGAGATAGATTTCGGTATGTTTGGCGATTCGTCTGGCATTGAGCCGGATGGAATCTTCACCAATCAGTGCATAGTTGCTATTGTCAGGGAGTTTTCCAAGAAAAACATTGCCGCCTTCTAAATAGGAAGCAATGGTCCGGTGTTTTAAGTTAGCAGCCTTTGCTAAGTATCGGCCGTAGCGTTGCTCTTTCACTTCATCTAGCCGGCCTTGCTGAATGCCGAGTTCAGCCCCGGGATCAAAATCTAAGCGGGGGGGGATTAAAACCACATTTTGTCCGTCCGGGCCCTTGAGAATCAACTTATTATCTTGTCCCCAACGAGAAATATTGGGGTTTGACCCGCTGATCATCCGTGAAGACATACCAGAGGGATTTTGAAATAAGCGCTTGCCAAGCTGAATAAAGACTTGGAAACCTTCTTGCAGACCGATGCTTTGTAACTGTTTGGCCACATCTAAGTTTTGTGGGGTATCGCAGGGTTGTAGGTAAAGCGTTTTTAACGGGCGCGCATCATGACCGCGAAAGCGCATCGAAAAAGGTGGTACCAAGCTTTGTAAAGGTGTAATGTGAGCCCGAGTAATGGGTCTGTCTGTTATGGGCATATGAGCGGTGGTGGTAACCCCCTCCTGATGCATAGAAATATCCCTCCGCCTTATTTAAGGGACGGAGGAGATCTGTTAAACAAAATCACAACGCAAACCGCTCAGGCTCAATAGACTTGAGCATGAAGCAACTAGAATCAACACAAATACATCAACTAGAACATATGAGAGTCATACATCAAGAACAGGTGTCTTTAGACGGCACTTGAACCTGATGATGAACGTTGTAAGTAATTTTCCCGACCTAAAATATGGATGAAAAAGATAACTTTTGTTTATTTCCTCAAAGGTAATTTATCATAGGTCACGGTGAAAATCAAGAACGGATTGCGCTCTGGGTTTTGAAGTAAGATCTGGGTGCAGATCTGAATCTGGATTTTGAAAACGATTTAAGCCCCTATGAGTTAGGGTTTCGTTAAACAGTTATGGCCTGGAAAGCCATTTCTGCCGCATCTAGAGTGGCCTCAATGTCTTTGTGAGTGTGTGCCAGAGAGACAAAGCCTGCTTCAAATTGAGAAGGGGCCAGGTAAATGCCTTGATTGAGCATGCTCCAGAAGAATTGTTGGAAGTGCTGCCGGTTTGATTTCAGGGCTGTCTCGTAGTCATACACAGGGGTTTCTGTAAAAAAGAGTGTGGTCATCGCGCCAACCTGTGTGCCGTAAACGGGTATATGATACCTGCGTGCGCGCTCGAGAAGGCCTTGTGCCAAAGTTTCTGTGATGGCTTCTAGGCCAGGATAGAGTCCTGGCGCTTCGAGCAATTGCAAAGTGCTAAGCCCGGCAGCCATGGCCAGAGGGTTTCCAGAAAGAGTGCCCGCCTGATACATGGGGCCTACAGGTGCGACCGTGTCCATAATCGTTCTGCTAGCACCATAGGCTGCCACAGGAAGCCCGCCGCCAATAATTTTACCCAGTGCTGTAATGTCTGGCATAACCCCGTAGCGCTCTTGAGCCCCACCCAGTGCGACGCGAAACCCGGTCATCACTTCGTCAAATATCAGGAGCGTCTGGTATTGGGTAGCCAGCTCACGTAAGTCTTCTAAAAATCCCGGTTTTGGGGGGATACAGCCCATATTTCCTGCCACGGGCTCAATCAAAATACCGGCTACCTGATTTTTGTATTGTTCTAACAGTTTGGCCACAGAGTCTGCGTCGTTATAGACAGCGGTGAGAGTGTCACGGACGGTGGACTCCGGGACCCCTGGGCTATCCGGGATGCCTAACGTGGTCGCCCCTGAGCCTGCTTTGACCAAAAGTTGGTCCGCATGGCCGTGGTAACAGCCGGCAAACTTGATGATTTTATCGCGTCCGGTATAAGCACGGGCAAGACGGATCACACTCATGAGTGCTTCGGTGCCAGAATTGACAAAGCGCACTTTTTCGATGGAGGGGACCAGACGAATCACACACTGTGCCAACTGGGTTTCCAAGAGAGTTGGGGCTCCAAAGCTGGTTCCTTTTTCAGCGGTTTCTTGAATGGCCCGAATCACGTCTGGATGAGCGTGTCCTAAAATCGCAGGCCCCCAAGAACCGACATAATCGATATACTGATTTTCGTCGATATCCCATAAATAAGCGCCTTTGGCTTTCTGGATAAAGACAGGGTGCCCTCCCACTGATTTAAATGCCCGCACAGGACTGTTGACTCCGCCTGGCATGGCAAGGAGAGCTTCATCAAAGGCAGACTTAGACTTTGGACGCTCTGTAATAACAGTTTGAACCGTATTGGGCATAGGAGATGGACCTCGTATCGACACTGGCCCTGAAATTATGCCCCAAACAGAGAGTAGAATAAAATGGCTTTTCGTTACGCAGGCTAAAACAATTCGTTTGAAAGACGCAGACTGGTTTCCTCTTCTGTATCCTCTGTCACCACCGGAGAGCGAAATTCTGCTGGTAGCTCGAAGGGAAGCTTGCTGTTTCGTTTGATCAACGGCAGCGGCATGCTGTGATGCTTCTGGTATTCTTCTTCTCTGCGAGACTGAATATCTTCTGCCAGTGCATCATCCCAGAGATTCAAGCGGACCAGATATCGTTTTCCTGCTTCAAACCCATCGCGAACAATAAGCTGTAGCATTTCAATCACTTCGTAGAGGTCTGAGGGGCGCCGGTTTTGATCACAAGATTCGATATATACATCGGTAAGATTGATTGCATCCAGTAAACGTCTACCCAAATACCCTTGTTGGTGGTATTCAAGCCGGTACATTCCCGTAAAAGCCTTGTGCATGGTTTTATTTTGGTCGTACCAGCGGCGCTTATTTTGGGCTTTGAGGACACCCACAATTTTCTCAGCGCCAATTTCCATTAACCCATTTGCTTTTTCTTTTTTGCGAGTGAGAAAAATATCACATACTTTTAGAATCACGTGTGCAAACAAGACCTGATACTCTGGACCAACACCGCGCAAGGCCTTGACTGCCCGAGACATATTGGGCTCCCTGTCATACCATCTGCGAATGACGCCATTGTTTTCCATAGTGCGCTTCTTGGTACCCTTGCTTATGATCAACACGAGAATCGGAATCATCTCACGCAATGGGTATCGGTCTCGTCAGGTAAAACTTAAACCTAAATCACGCACGTTAAGATACTTTAACCGTGTGTGAAGCCCTGTTTTAAATGCTTGGCCTGTTGAGCGGGAATAAAAATTTCATCGGTCACCTTGCGAATAAATTGCAAGGCCTGCAAATCACGCTGGACCGCGTGGCGAAGTTCTGTGACTTCTTCGACCGACATGTTTCTTAAATGGTCTTGTGTGAGTTCCCCGTTTCGATTACAGAAGGCTCTGTAGTGAGTTCTTGCGGTTTTGTTGTAGCCAGGTAACCCCGCCTGGTGTGCTAACCAGTGGTGTAACTGGTGTGCCATAAATCCAACCGTGAATAGCTTATGCGGAACAACAAAAATGCCATGAGCATCGCTGCATGCAACAGTTTTTTTCTCAAACATGGCCAGTATTTTTTTAAGTGTCTCGAAACGACGGACTTCGCTCGGTGTTTCTGGTGGTGCAATAAAACCAGGCTCGTGACCTAGGCACGAAAGCATCACATTCACCCAGAAAGTGCCGGGTAAAACATAAACAGCGGTTCCGCGGTCTTCGATGCTACGGGCAAGCTGCTTTACATCTTTATAGTGGCTTTTAATATTTTCCAACGCGGTTTGAGAGATAGCGATAAGGTGTTGTTCGACGTCGGCAGACTGACGAAAGAGATCTAACTCTTGAAATGGATTGGAAAAATTTGAATGCTGAGAGCCCATTAAAGACACGATCCCCCGCCAAAATTTTTAAGTGAGCCACACACGAGTGAGCTGCGTAATAGCATAAAAACAAAAATAAGCTGTTTGATGCTAAAGACTTAGGGCTTTGGACTGGGGGAGGCTTTCGGCTTTGCAGGGTTTGGTTTACTTGGTTGTGGAGCCACCGAGGGGGATGTATCAAACAAGAAGTCGAATACTTTGAGCCCAATCCACAAGAGGGAAGCGGTAAATAGTGCTGTGACGGAACCTTTTTTCAGGAGTTTCGGGATCATCACGGCTATTTTTGCTCGCCCGCCAGTTACAAACGAACGCTTAAAGGCGCTCAGTCCAACGACCAAAAGCACTTCTAGTTTTCCAAATAAGGTGCTTCGGTTTTTTAATTTGTCTGCAACCCCATGAAGCTCAGGCACTTTTCCGTTTTTCTCCGTGTCTGCTAAGAGATCCAGAACTTTCCCTATGGTGCGGTCATAGATTTCTCGCCATTCGGCCTTCCACGTCTTTTTCTTTTCGGCAGATTTCCAGAATAGCAAGGAAGAAGCTTTGTCCAAGAAACCGTCAATGCGTTTATCCAAAAATTCTTTGAGTATCCGAGTATCGGAAAAGTCTTGAATGCCTCTTTTGGCGGCATTGAGGCTGATGATGTCTTTGGCCAGAATGGCCAAGAGGCTCAGTCCGATGGTGGCAATAAAACCGCCTTGAATTAAAAACGGGGCTGCAATCAGTGCCAGGCCTGCAGCACTGTATAAAATAGATTGTGTCCAGTAGCCAACTCCCTTGGCCTTTTTTTCAGTTTGATCACGCTCAGGCTTAGCTTGAGTTTTGGCTTTTTTCTTTGTTTTGGCACCAGAAGCTTTAGCTCCAGAAGTTTTAGGGACAGGGGCTGCTTTCTGGGGTTGTGCCGCAGGCTTTTTTGTTTTTTTGCGCCCACTGCCAAAGGATGGGGTTGGAGCATAGGTGGGCGTAAACGAGTCAGCAGTCTGGCTTCTCGATGGAGAGAACCCAGAAGGTGAAAATCCAGCAGAATGAGATGGGTATAAGGGACGTGCAAGTGGCTGCTGGGATAATTGAGACGGTCGTGGTGGGGGAGTCATCACAGGGAGTGGGTCCATTTCTAAAAAGTGGATGCTGTCCCTATAAAGCCAACTCAAGCATGCTTTGTGAGAGGGAAGCGCTCAGACTGTTACAAAAGTTGATATATTGGCAAGAGATAATGCCCTGGCTTAGGGCAGAAACTCAATCTGGTCTAAAAAGACTTGCAGGGTCTGGTTTTTGATTTTTAGTGCCTGTTTTTTATCAGTAGCGTAAGAAAAAATAACGGTATCAGATCCACTAGGACTGATAAAACGTAACCAGTAGCCATTGATCGATACATTTTCTTGACGGTGATTACTTTTGCTGGTGAGGTGCAGCAGAGCAGAGACCTTTGTTGCTGGAAAAATCTGTGTATGAATCCTAAAGTGTTTATCAGAAGTGGTTTGCTGAATTTTTTCAACGTGAACAGACTCAAAGCGAGGGTGATTGGTCATCTGGAGAATAGAATTACCCAAGGTCTCCAAGGTCTGTGGGGTGATATCATTGCGGGTTGCTTGGTTGAGCATTGCTGTGTTAAAGCCAGATATAATCCAGATAGGCGTGGATTTACTAGGGTCATCAAATCGCATGACGTCACCCCCAAGCAATTGTTGATGCATGCCGAGTAGAAAATGAGAATGAGTATTGATAGCAAGAAAAGGTTTTGGTGAAGGAAGCCTGATGCTCTGTACTTCTATAGCTGCTTGTTCCTCACGACCCAGTGGTTGCAATTGAGGGATGCTTCCTTGTGGTTGACTACCGGGAGAGTTGATTAGGTAGAACAAATACCCGATTATTCCCAGAAAAGCCACCAATGCCAGAGTCACAAGACGAATCGCTATCTTATAGAATTTTGGGGATGGTTGAGTCTGAGTAAGCGACATTGCGTGTCCTCTAAAGCTGTTTCACCATGAACACACCACAGCGGTTGTGGCCAGTGCTGCCCATCGCATTATCGATATAGGTAAACCCCATTCGCTCGTAAAGTGAGATGGCC
>CAZZIY010000124.1:0-6571 GCA_964654525.1 uncultured Vampirovibrionales bacterium
TTGATTTGAGGTAGTTTATAGGCCAATCTTAGGGCAAAGCGGGCAAAAATACGTTGCTGCAAGGTTTCAACCAAAGAGAGTTGAACCAATTTTAATATCCCCATAAACAATAGGCCCACCAAGAGCAACAGAGTTAAAATCACCAAGGGTTGAATAAAAATACCCGCGGCAATGGTGTTGACTAGAGCTTGCGCAGCTACTGGCACGGTGAGCGAGAGCAGTCCGCTGACCAGCGTGTAAATTATAAGGATAATAAGGTCCTGTTGCTCTTCTCGAAGTAACATCCAGAGACGCTGGTGGGGTTTTAAATGATTTTCGCTCTCTCCCTCATGGGATTGATAGGAAAATAATGGGTGTGATGTCATATTATTTGTGGACATAAGCCGTATCAATAACCCTAAAATACTTTTCAATTCGGTATTTTATACATAATATACAGGGAGAAACTCTCTCTATTCAAAATCGTTCCAGCATTATATCCAAGAAGTATTACACTGCAGAGAATGATTTAAGCTTCGTGAATTTTTATGGACAATTATGGCTAAATTAGCGATAATAAATGTCCAGTTCTTACCTGGTTGTGAGGAAATATCTCGTTTTTACAGCGCTGATGTACACCGAGTGTCACACGAGTCGTACATCGGGCTTCTAATTTATGTGTTGGGGAAAATCTGCTTGAAAACACACTTTTGTCCGTTTGACAGGAAAGAGTCTATTGCCAGACCTCTAATGAATCGGGTGAATCAGCCCGTGGGCGGTAGGCTATTGGCAAAGAAGCCAGTGTTTGGTCGAGAAACGCACAGAGCAGACACATTTGTGTCTGTTGCAAATCACAGAGCAGAGCGGCCAGCCACTCAAAAAATGCATGCTCCCATTCCCTGGTTTGATTACCGAATGCAAGGGTTTTCTCCTGTGTTTGCCCGCGAGTTTGCAGAAAAACCAATCGGTAACACCAGTGCTGGTCTGGGCTTAACCGGCAAAGACCTACTACAGCAAATCGTCACGGATGTTGCTGTGATGCCGTCCAGTTTGCCGTCTCCCGAGCGAATTGATTTTGGTCGATTTGGCGTGCCGGAAGTGACTTTAAGAGAGTGGGCCGAAAAAAAAGATATTCCTGTGTACGAACTTCACGACGGGCTACAAGAGGCGTTTCGCTTGGGGTTAATTTACCGGATGACCGATCTCAAAAACAAAATGGGTTATGTGGGTGTTCCTTATTCAGTTCGGAGCCATTTAAACTTAGAATCACCCGTACTTAAAGCCCCTGCAAAAGATGTTGAACAGACAGGTGTGCAAGAAAACAACCCAGAACAAGCAGTAATGCTGAGGCTTTGTGAGGCCGCTTTACATTTACCTGAGGCTGATAAACCAGAGCTGCTGGAATATACCGCTCAGTTGGTCAAGGCAGCTATCAGTGAAGGGCGCTTACAGTCAGCAAACTTACCTGAAAAATACGTGGAAGAGGCACGAAAATTCGATTTTATCACCCCTGCATTTGATGATGCCTTGGCCACATTGGCCGATGCCTTGACGGTTTTTCCACATCTAAGGCAGCATCCGTTTTTCCGTGAGGGAACAAACTTGACACTGATGCTTCTACGTCCACTGAATCTGGTCCAAATGGTCTAAATTCTCGCTCAAAATGTGTTTCCCCCTTGATAAAAAGGTCTGTTTCTGGCACTGTTACAGGGTTAAAATACAGGCGCGTGTTTTATTTATTAGACTAAATACAGAGGAACGCACAGACGATGACATCTCAAACATCCACGGCTACAGCAGATAACGCTGCCGCAAACTCTAAAACATTGGTTCCAATTACGGTTGCCCGTGGGGACGGGATCGGCCCAGAAATTATGGATGCCACCCTCAATATCATTAAGGCAGCCGGGGCCCGTATTGAGATTGAAGAAATTGAGATTGGTGAAAAGGTTTACCTTAAAGGCATTAGCGCTGGTATTGAACCCTCTGCTTGGGATTCCCTTAAAAAAACCCGTGTGTTTTTGAAAGCACCCATCACCACGCCACAAGGCGGTGGGTTTAAAAGTTTAAATGTTACCACTCGTAAGACATTGGGCTTGTTTGCCAATGTGCGCCCTTGCGTCTCTTATGCACCGTTTATCAAAACCAAGCATCCCATTATGGATGTGGTTGTGGTGAGAGAGAATGAAGAAGACTTATACGCCGGGATTGAACACCAACAAACCGATGAAGTGGTGCAGTGCTTAAAACTCATCACCCGACCGGGTTGTGAAAAAATTGTGCGTTACGCCTTCGAATACGCCAAGATGAACCATCGTAAAAAAGTCACCTGTTTCACTAAAGACAACATTATGAAACTGACAGACGGTTTGTTCCATAAAGTATTTGATGAAATTGCGCTTGAGTACCCTGAAATAGAAAACGAACACTGGATTGTTGATATTGGTTGTGCCAAATTAGCTGATACGCCAGAGCTGTTTGATGTGGTCGTCATGCCAAATCTATATGGTGACATTCTTTCAGACATGTCGGCACAAATTGCAGGCTCTGTAGGCCTGGCGGGTTCTGCCAATATTGGTGAAAATTATGCGATGTTTGAAGCCATTCACGGCTCAGCTCCTCGACGTGCTGGACAGAATCTGGCCAATCCGTCCGGGCTACTGCTGGGTGCGGTGATGATGTTGGTCCATATCAATCAGCCGGATATTGCTGAGAGAGTTCACAATGCCTGGTTGAAAACCATTGAAGATGGGGTTCACACCTACGACATCTTTACAGAAGGCGTCAGCACAGAAAAAGTGGGGACTAAAGAGTTCTCAGAAGCTGTGATCGCTCGTCTCGGCCAAACTCCTTCCCGCTTAAAACCGGTGAAGTACAATTCAGCTGAAGAAACTAAGGCCACCAAGGCAAAACCAACAGTTAAAGCCAAAAAAGAGCTGGTTGGTATTGATGTTTTCTTGCACTGGACGGAAGAAAACCGTTCCCCAGAGGCATTGGCAGATAAACTGACCCAGTTGAACGGCGACGGTGTAAAACTCACGATGATCAGTAACCGTGGTGCCAAAGTGTGGCCTAAAGGTCACCCAGAAACCTTCTGTACAGACCACTGGCGCTGCCGCTTTCTGTCTAGAAACGATCAACCCTTGAAGCACACCCAGCTGATTTCTCTGCTCAGCCGTGTGGAAGCCGCCGGGTTTGACTTTATCAAGACAGAAAACCTGATTAAATTAGACGGCCAAAAGGCTTACTCTCTCGGCCAAGGCGAATAATAATGCCTGAGAGGATAGTGCTCAATGCAATCAGCCTCTGTCCTTGAGACACAGATACAAGAAGAAATAACACAGGCCGCTCATTACTTACGTGATGAGCGGTTGGTTATTTTCCCGACCGAAACGGTTTATGGGCTTGGGGCTTTGGCGCGTTCAGAAACCGCTGTTAACACGTTATACCGGGTAAAAAACCGCCCGCTAAATCACCCTGTCATTGTCCATTTGTCTGAAATCACCCAGCTTTCTGATTGGGCGGTTAATATTCCGCCAGAAGCGCTCGTTATGGCCGAACACTTTTGGCCGGGCCCTCTGACGATGGTATTTCAAAAGCATCCCAGTGTGGGCCAGTGGTTAACTGGGGGGCAAAACACCATTGCGATCAGGATTCCTTCTCATCCTGTCGCACTCAGACTTTTAGAAACGCTCGGTGACGGTATTGCGGCGCCCTCAGCCAATCCCTATGGAAAGCTCAGCCCGACTCAGTTCAGTCACATCCAAACCTTATTCAATGAGAACGTATTCTCTTTGCACGATATTCCGTTGAGCCTGGACGGGGGCCCGTGCTCAGTCGGTCTAGAGTCTAGCATTATCAATATGTCTCGCTCTTTCCCAGAAAATGGATCTCTCGAAGACATCGCCAATCTTTTATTACGGCCCGGGGCGATCACTGCTTCGATGGTTCACCGGGTCTTACAGTTCCCAACGCATATAGAACAGAACCCTACTTCGGAAGATCGGCATCACAATCACGATTCTATGCGCACAGGGTGCCCCCGTGTCCCAGGAGACCGCACAAATCACTATGCTCCGATAACGCCGCTGTTTTTGGCTAAATCCGGACAAGTGAGGCAACAGTACCTCAGTCTTAAAAAGGATGCAGGCTATTCTCGGGTGATGGTATGGACACTGTCAGCGATGGCTGCAGATTCTGATGAGTGGGTTCAAGCCCCAAGTAGTTCCCATGAGTACGCTCAGCAACTGTATCACCGTCTGCATGACTGGGATCTCAGCTTGAGGGGAGAAAGCAAGCCGGCCATACTGATTGAATTTCCTGACACGGAGCATTTAGATACAGCAGAAGCGGAAACCTGGGCGGCAGTTCAGGACCGACTGTTGAGAGCTGCAACTGCTGTAGATAGAGAATAAAAAGGATTTTAACCATGACCCTTGATAGCCAACCGCCGACTCACGCTAACCCCACTCACGCTAACCCCTTAGTGGGGGTGATTATGGGGAGCCGTTCTGACTGGGAAACCATGCGCAGTACCAGCGAGCTTTTGACGGAGCTGGGAATTGTCCATGAGTCTCAGGTGGTTTCGGCACACCGCACACCAGATTGGTTGAGCGAATATGCTAAAACGGCAGCAAATAGAGGGCTTAAACTCATTATCGCCGCTGCTGGTGGGGCGGCTCACTTGCCCGGGATGGTTGCGGCGCAAACACCTTTGCCAGTGATTGGTGTTCCTATTCAATCCAAAGCCCTTAATGGGCTAGATTCATTGCTGTCCATTGTTCAAATGCCAGGCGGTGTGCCTGTCGCGACCATGGCGATTGGTAGTGCAGGAGCCATCAATGCAGCGTTGTTTGCTGCTGCTGTTTTGTCAGGCGAGTTCCCTGCGGTTAAAGTCAAGCTTCTGGCATACAGAGAGACACAAACCCAAGCGGTACTTCAGCAAAAGAATTTAGACTCTTAGAAAACGTGAACAGACAATGACGGACGGCCTCAAGACACCTTGTGATTTATTGATTCTGGGGGGCGGGCAACTTGGAAAGATGTTGATTGAATCGGCCCGTCGTTCTGAGATCTCAAAAAAGTGGCGAATTGGGGTGTGGACTCCCCGTGGGGAAGACCCCGCGGTGCAACTCGCTGATTTTTCTATCCTCCAGCCTCTGGAATTGACTCAGGAAAGTGCCCAAGTCTTAGAAAGCTTTTCGCCAACAACGCTGAAAAGAATCACCATTGAGTTTGAAAACATTGATCACACTTTACTCAAATATCTAGAAGAGCGAGGTTTTACAGTGTCTCCCTCTGCACGGATTGTGGAGATAGCCCAGCACCGGATTCGTGAAAAAACTTTTTTGGCCTCTCTTGGACTTCCTGTGGCTCCCTGGGCGCCTGTGTTGCCTGGGGGTTTACTAAACCTCTCGGAGTCTTTTAATCAAGTCGCCAGTCTCTCTGGTGCGATTCTCAAGACCGCTACTCAAGGTTATGACGGTAAAGGGCAGTATAAAATACCAGATAGCACTGGTTTTAAAAACTTTATTGAGACTACGGGGATACATAGAGACTATGTGTTAGAGCAAACCGTCCCCTTTGTCGGGGAGTTTTCTGTATTAGTTGCCCGTAATCCACAGGGTGAGGTGGTAACCTATGCCCCCATTGAGAACCGGCACCAAAATCATATACTCCATGTCTCTAGATGGCCGGCAATTGCTGTACCCCCAAAAACAGCCAAAAACGCGCAAGCGGCTGCTGCCCATATTGCTCATTCACTGGACTTGGTTGGGATTCTGGCAGTGGAGTGTTTTTTAAACGCAGACGGCAGCTTTTGGGTGAATGAGCTTGCCCCGCGTCCTCATAATTCAGGCCATTTAACCATTGAGGCAGCCTGTACCAGCCAGTTTGCTCAACATCTGTTGGCATTATCTTCAAACCCACTGGGAGGCACAGCAATGATAGGGCCATACGAAAACGGTGCGGCACTCATGATCAATATCTTGGGAGACTGCTGGTGGTCTTTCTCGGGAAAATACAGAGAACCAAACTGGGCTTCACTGACTGAGCACTGCCCAGGTGCTATTCTGCACTTGTACGGGAAGCAGACTGCCAAGCGAGATCGAAAAATGGGGCATATTACTTGGCTAATTGAATCGCCTGACCTGTTGGACAGTGCCCAAGCCTCGCTAGAAGCCTGGATAAGTCAATCTAGAACAGCCTAAAGAGCTGATAAAAGCGTATTTTTGCCAATAAAGGTGTTTTTGATCGGGTGTTTGGCCTGATTTCTGTATACAAATACTGGGATCTCGCAGTTTTCTAGCACATGAGAGCTGACACTGCCCAGCAATAACTTATTAAAACCAGTACGGCCGTGCGAGCCAATCAGAACTTGTTGTATCGAATATTCAGCTTGGTGATCGTGGGCATAGCGGCAAATTTCTTCAGCGGGATCCCCTTTTGTGTACTGCTGACTGGTTACGATGCAACCTGCCGCTTCTAGACGAGCCTTGGCTTGGCTTAAAACGTCCGTGGCATGGTCTATATCGTTTTCATCACTTGGAAGTTCTGGCAGTATTTTGATTACAGTAAGTAAATGAAACCGGGT
>CAZZIY010000125.1:0-6495 GCA_964654525.1 uncultured Vampirovibrionales bacterium
AGATTGCGCCCCCTTGCGTGGCACAATAGAAATATCAACAGCAAGGACCTGTTCCAAACGGGCCTTCAACTGTTCCTCTTTTTCTCGTGTGACGTTGTCAAAGTCTTGATTTAAAAAGTCATTTAGTGGTGGAGTTTGCGTAATGGGTTCACAACGGCGTGGCATGAAGTCGCCTTTTCGGCTGCTTGATGAAGATTTTAGTGTCTTTAAATCTCAGATCAACCAATGGTTTGATCAAACCATGAATGCCAGTGCAGGGGGACATTACCCGGATCATTACCCTGGTAGTGACAGTGGTCTTGGAGGTGACTCAGCAAATGGGACTCCTACAACATTGTCACTGCCCGTTGAACTGCTTGAAACACCTAAGGCCTTTGTGGTTTACGCCTTGCTACCTGGTGTGAACGAGCACGAAATCGATATTCAGGTAAAAGGTCAAGAACTGGTGATCACCGCGATTTTTCGTCCCCGAGATGCCCGAGAACTGGAGCGTCATGGGCTGGACGAAGCAGAATCAATCCTGCATCTCATGGAATTTCGATACGGGAAAGTGCGGCGTAATATCAGCTTTAACAAGCCCATTTTGGCCAATGAAGTCCAAGCGCTTTATCACCAAGGGATGCTTCGGCTCAATATTCCCAAAAAACTGACTCAGCTGTATGATCAGCCGCATTCAATTAAGATTCAGCCGATGAATCCATTTTATGTCTAAAGTCTCTCTATCCTAAGCTAAGTAGATTTCTGATTTTTCCCATCCACATCCACACACCTTATTGGTCCATCTTCAATAACGGGGGATTGTTCGTTGGCTTTCGGGCCAATGCGGCAATTTCCCGTTTTCTTTTTTTCAAGAAGGTTATTTTCTGGGACGGCTATTTTTTGGCGCGCTTAGTGCTCAGGGGCTTTTCAAACACAATCACGTACTCGTGCTTAAAGAGGTAAAACCCACCCTTAAGCGCTCTGTAGCGCCACAGATTATTCATCCGGCCTTTGGCCTTCTCGTTGCCCGTCATGTTTTTCACAATAATGGACTTGGTCTTAAATCCAGCGCGGTTCATTCGCTCCATACAATAAAAGCCTAACGGCACCAGCTCACCACTGGCATATTTATCGCCAATCACCAGTCCAGCAAAGCGACCTGGCTCTAAAGCCTCGAAGCCCACCCGTGCCACAGCTTCAAACTGGTCTAAAAAGTCATCGGTATTGTCTGCATTGGACAGATCGGCCTTGGACTCAGAAAAGCGAATAATATCGGCATAGGGTGGATGTAAAAACAAAAACTGTGCTTGTTCTTCGTTCAATTGTTTGAGACCGCGCTGAATCGCTTTTGGGGTCCATTGTTCATCGGCACTATTGCCGTTGATAATGACCACTTGGTCGCCTTTATCTTGTTCTGTCAATTTTTCTCGAACATAGTCGACCATCTCAGCTTTCAATTCCACACCCACAGAGCGGCGGCCCAAATTCACCGCCTCAATGGCACTGGTCCCAGAACCCAAAAACAAGTCCAAAACCACATCCCCTGTCTTGGTATAGCGGGTGATCAGTTGGGTTAATATCTGCGGCACACAGTTGCCGTGGTAATCGAGCTGGTGTCCGTTTTGCTTATCTCGACCAGAGAACATCCAGAGAGAGCCTGTCTCAATGTCGTCATAATCACGCCACTTGCTCACGTCCAAATCACTGTAAGCCAATGTTTTGCTTTCAGCATTTTTGGGATCTGGCTTTGCCCCTGATTTTGATGCCTTATTGGATGTTTTGGCAGACAGGGGTTTACGGTCTTTTTTGGCGAATTGTCGTGCTTGCTCTTTCATCTGGAAAAAACCACCGCTCTCAATCTGTTATGATTGTCATCTCGACTACCTCTAAAATAAGTGATGAGCTCATCTTAGAAAAACCCTCCACAAAGCACGTCCTCTGGCTGGGGGATTTATCTGCTAACAATTTCAAAGGGTGCCTTGGTTTTTTAATGCGAGAATACTGTCTAAAGTAATAGTGAGCCCTCCCGCTGATGAACATCATCCACATTCAAAATTATGCTGAAACCCAGACACTGCAAAGCCGTGCCGTGTTAGGCCACGGTCAGAGTTCTTGCGCGATCGGGATGTTTGACGGGGTTCATCTTGGACACCGGGTCGTACTGGAAAGTGCGCTCAGAGAAGCCCGCTTAAATCACCCCCTCAGCTCTGTCGTCATCAGCTTTGCCAACCATCCACAACAGTTGCTCTCCAGCACCCCCACACCCATGTTGTCAGATTTACCAGAGAGACTGGCCATTTTTGAATCAATGGGCTTTGATTATGCTGTGATTCTGGATTTTGCCCCTTGGCTTCGAGATCTCCCCGCAGAAGCCTTTATCCAACAGATTTTAGTAGACGGTTTATCAGCTGCCAGTATTTCTGTCGGCTACGATCACCATTTTGGCAAAGGCCGTGAGGGTAACGGTGCCTACCTCCAGTCCAAAGAAGCCCGTTATGGTTATAAAACACAGGTGATCGATCCCGTTCGACTGGACACCCCCTCCGGTGATACGGATATTGTCAGCAGTACCATGATTCGCAAATTACTGAGCTTTGGCCATCTAGGGCAGGCCAACACGATGTTAGGCCGCCCGTATTCGATTAGTGGGCAAGTCGTCCCAGGTGTTCAACGCGGACAAACCATTGGCTTTCCCACAGCCAATCTGGCAATCCCCGCTAACAGACTCACTCCAGCCAACGGTACCTATGGGGGGATTGCCATTCTGGGAGAGATCACCTACCCCGCCGTCTGCAATATTGGATTCAGCCCGACCTTTGGGGACCAACCGGAAAAACGAGTGGAAGTGCATCTGCTTAATTATGACGGTGAAAAAGGGAATGCCTTCTACGGAGAGCACTTGGGCTTTGCTTTTACCCATAAGCTACGGGATGAAAAGAGCTTCCCTTCTGTGGAAGCCTTGATTCAACAAATCAGAAGTGATTGCCACAAAGCCACCGAATTGTTAGATACTGTCGAGCAACCTTGGTTAGAGCATGCGACCACCCTTAACACCACAGCCAGACGTTATCATCAACGAACGAACACGGATTAAAACCGCTTCTGCCCGATTTCGAGAGGGTGCCATTCATGTCAGTGTGCCGCGGCATTGGCCCAAAAGCCTCAAAGTAGCCGTCATTCAAGAACTTGCTGAAAAAGTCGCCAAACAACAGGCCGTGCAACAACAGCAAGACGAGCGTGCCATGGCCGCATTAGATTCTCAGACAGAGCGCATTCACTTTGACTCATTGGAGACCTTAAGCGCTTACGTCTCTGAGCTTAACGCTGAAACATTTCAAGTCCCGCTCGCCAAAGTTCGGATTGGCCGCTCTAGGTACTCTCACCTGGCTCAAATGAACATCGCAAACCGGGTGATGACGGTGTCTCGCTACTGCCTGGAAGGTGTCCCAGCAGAAGCCTTTCGTTATCTCATTTTGCACGAATTGGCTCATTTGATTGAACCTTCCCACAACAAACGGTTCTGGGCGCTGCTAGCCGTCTATGTGCCTGATTACAAAGCACAGGCCAAATGCATCCAACGTTTTTACCGACTTGCGGTTAGGCGAGCTGAAGAACAAAAACCCAAAGAACAAGACCCCAATGAACAAACACTCATAGAAAGACCCTTAAAAACAACCCCCAAACAACAAGCAGACAAGCTCTCCCCACTAGAGCATCTTCAGCAACTGTGCTTGAGGTTATTTGATTAGATTAATGTGCAGCGGATTCCACGGTCACATTCAAGCGAGTTTGCATGTATTTCGCTGACTTCCCTGACAGCATATCCTGCATCACCTGAATCCCTGTCAGCAGTTGGGTATCTTTCTTGGCCTTAATATCTGCCTCTGTGATATCGGAGGTAATATCGGGCTGAATTCCCATTTTATTGATGTCCGTATCGTTGGGGGTTAAGTACCGTTGCGTGGTGATATTCACCCCTGAACCGCCTGGAAGCTGATTGATTTCTTGGACCAGTCCCTTACCAAAGGTTCGTTTACCCACCAAAACGGCGCGGTTGTTATCTCTAAGGGCACCACTTAAAATTTCACTGGCACTGGCACTGCCCCCGTCAATTAAGACCACCAGAGGTTTATCCGTCAATGTTCTGGAAGTGGCCCGTCGGACTTCCTTATAGCCATCTCGGTCCACTGTACTGACAATCGCTCCACTATCCAGGAAAAAGTCCGCAATGGTGATGGCATTTGACAAGAGCCCGCCGGGATTTGACCGTAAATCGATAATATACCCTTTTTTTATGGAGAGATCCCGCAGTGCATTTCGCAACTCAAAGGAAGTATTGGTACTCAGGAAGGAATTAATTTTGATATAGCCAATATCCGTTGGTACTTTGGTCTCAGGAAATGGGGGATCCAGGGTAATGGCTTTCAGCTTAATCTCATCCCGCATCACTTCAAACCGCTGAGGGGTTTTATCTTCCCGTTTAATCAACAGACGCACCTTAGTGCCTTTTTCCCCGCGAATTAAATTGGCCGCATCCTTCACAGACATTCCTTTGGACTGGGTGCTGTCAATTTGCAGAATTTCATCGTTAGATTTTAAGCCTGCTTTGGCTGCCGGGGTATCATCAATCGGCGCGATAATCAACAGTTTGGCATCTCGATTCCCAATCTGGATACCAATCCCATAAAGAGTGGCTTTAATCGAACGGCCTTCATCAGCAAATTCTTCTGGATCCAAGAAGCGGGTGTAACGATCGTTTAAACTCGCCAACATCGTTTCAATGGCGAGGTACGCATCGCTATCGTCTTGAATCACATCATCATAGCGGTGTCGCCAGATAGCCCAATCTTGCGCGTTTTTATCCACATCGACAAAGCGGGCATTAATCAGCTTCCACACTTCATCGTACAGCGCTTGAGGGCTGTACGCATGGCTTACAACCTGAAAAGAGAGTGCTGCCCAGATCAGAGCCGTTAAACAAAAGGATAAAACCGGCTTAATGCGAATTCCCCAAGCGGTTTTTTTGAAGGGGTTGGGTGTTTGAAACACAGTGGCTCTCTCCAGGATCAGGAACTAAACATCAATCGTAACAGAGTTTTATTATAGGCCGGTTTTCTTCGGGTTAAAAGCGGGATCTTTTTGCTTAACGCCGGATCACACAGTCCAAACGGTTTATATAGATCCCGGTCTGTTTAGAATAGACATTGACCTGCTTCAGCAACTGGCCCGATTCAAGCATCAACTGGGTAGCAACCGAAGGGGATTGCACGCTCACTTGTAAAACGGCCTCTCCCTCTTTCGGGTGTGTGATGCCTTCAAACCGGCAGTATTGTTTTAGAAGGTCCGATAAGAACTGTTCTGCCAAACGTAAGCAGGCCATCTCATGAGCCCGTCTCTCAATGCCCAGACCCTCACTGGCCATAGGTAAAAGGCTTGCAATAGGCGTTATTCCTGAGGATGGTCGATGCTGCCTTTTGTTTTGTTTACCAGCAAACTTCATGAGATGGCCGCCTCAAGCGTTAATTCGCCTCGCTTCATTTGGATTTTCTGATGTTGATGTTGGCCTTCACCCAGATGATTTTCCAGAGAGGCTTGGACCCGTCGGTCTATGTGGGTGGTGGTTAAAAATACCTGGGCTTCTGGGGCCAATTGCTGGATAAGGTGATCTTGTCGTTCAGGATCGAGTTCTGCCATCACGTCATCAAGTAAAAGTACGGGTGGCTCACATAAAACCCCACTGAGGACATCCCATTCCCCTAATTTTAGGGCTAGAACAATGGAACGTTGCTGTCCTTGACTGCCGTAGGCTGTGGCATCTTGGTTATTCAGAAAAAATTGAACATCGTCTCGGTGTGGGCCAATCAAACATTGTCCTCGACGACATTCCTGCACCTGTATCTTTTCCAGTTCTTGTCGAAAAGCCTCCACATCATCAAATGCACTGGCGTGATAAGACAAGGACAGCGTTTCATGAGGGGCCATGTCAATATAATGACACGTAACTCGGTCTTGAATGAGTGAGAGGTAATGCTGCCTCGACTGCATGAGCCGAACAGCTGCTTCTGCAAACTGATCATTCCAGACAGCCAGGTGAGTAAGATTGTCCTGAGAGGCAGTACCTGTTTCAAGATACTCCCGCAGCAAGTGGGCTTTTTGCAGACGGGTTTTTTGAAAAGTACTGACCAACTGGAAATGACGTCGGTCGTATTGTGCTGCAGCAGCATCCAGCCAGCGTCTTCGATCTTCTGGCTGTCCCCTTAATAACAACAAGTCTGTCACAAAAAAGGAGACACTGGGACAGTTTCCCAACAACTGAGAACGACTTTTGAGCGGCTGATGATTCTGCTTCAAGATGGTTTTTAGACGTCCACCTTCTGTCTGAGGCCGCTCCCACGTCATTTCTAGTACATGATGTCCGCCCGTTTGCTGTATCTGGACTTGAGCCGTAATACGGGCGGTGTTGGCAGAGTGTGCAAACAATTCCCGCTCGTTTTTGGACCGGTGAGACCGTGCGTT
>CAZZIY010000126.1:0-2269 GCA_964654525.1 uncultured Vampirovibrionales bacterium
CTGACGCATTGTGTAGATATAGGCTGCTGTTCGCAGGTGGTCCACTTCTCCTGCGATCAGGGCTTCTTCAGCATTTTTATCAGCGTTAGCAAATTTGGGCACGGCTACTGCGATGAGAATTGCAACCATCGCCACCACAATGGCAAGCTCAATCAGAGAAAAGCCTCTTTTTGAGCTTAAAAAAAACAGGGAAATCACGATTACCCGCCTTCCTGATTACGTAATGATTAGTGGTCTAGAGTGGCCTCAGTGAGGTGGCTGATTGTCACGATACCGTCTTTATATTCGAACATAACATTAAGATAACTTGAAAAACTCGTGCATTGAATTCCTGGGATGCTTGCAGTCACACCATCTGAAGTTGTTGCAACGACACCAAATCCACAGGGTGTCTGATCTTTTCTTCCGTGAAAATTACTGAGAGATATGGTGTAAGGCCTTGGATAGGGTGGGGCTTGACTGGTGACAAAGTCTGTAAAGTCTCGAGGGGTACTCCCTGTATTGATTGTATAGATTCTAGCAGCCGTTTCGAGGTTGAGTTTTTGCTCTTTAATTAGGGCTTCCTCGGCACTTTGGTCAAGGTTGGCTATTTTAGGGACAGCGACAGCGGCCAGAGTCGCAATCAAGGCCACCACAATGGCAAGCTCAATCAGAGTAAAGCCTTTGGGGACGATTGTCCAGCCTGAGGCGGCTTGTATTGGCTCAAGGGCATCGTTCAGTGACAAGGGGCTGTGTCTTTCTTCCGTGACTCTCTATCATGCAGACGCTATCTTGTGAGTGTATTGTAAGGTGCCAGCTTTATTGAATTCTTTGTCTTACTTATATGATTCCATCGACCGGTTAATGCAGTTTCTGGATCAGTAGAATTACCGATTATAATAACGGACATGGCGATTTCATGTAAAACTTATACAGCCCTTGTGGCAGCCCTAGGAGGGTTGTTGTTTGGATACGATACCGGTGTGATTGCAGGGGCTCTGGTATATATGGAGCCTGTTTTTCATCTTTCCAGTGTTAATTCTGGCTGGTTAACGGGCTGGGTTGTTTCTTGTGCGCTGCTGGGCAGTATGCTGGGAGCCTTATTTTCTGGTAAAGCATGTGATACCTGGGGGAGAAAACCGGTTTTAATTGTTTCTGCCATTCTTTTTGCATTATCGGCAGTGGGGTGTGCGCTACCTACAGATATTTATGGATTTATCCCGGCCAGGATTGTTATGGGTATAGCAATTGGGGTGGCCTCAGTGGTAACCCCGATGATGATTGCTGAAATTTCCCCAGAAGCAGAGCGCGGTCGCTTGGTGATGCTGAATCAGTTAGCGATTGTGAGTGGGTTTTTACTGGTTTATTTCGTCAATGCAGAAATTGCCGCCATACTCAGTTCAATCGGAGATACTGCCGTTGCATGGCGCTGGATGTTTGGCTGCTCACTATTGCCCGCTTTGCTGTTTGCGCTATTACTGAGCGGAATCCCGGAAAGCCCTCGGTTTTTGGTGAAACAATCCAAATTTTATCCTGAAAAACTGGCTGAAGCTCGCAGTGTTCTGCTGAAGATTCTACAAGATGAGGGCCACGCAGGTCGACAACTGGCAGACATTCAACAAAGTCTTTTGGACACGAATGGGCAGCAACAATCCATTTGGGCTAAATGGGGGACGGTTATCTTCACCCGGGCGATGTTGATTGCCTGTATTCTGGCGGTGTTAAATCAGCTGTGCGGAATCAATGCGGTGATGTACTACGGGCCCAAGATATTTTCTCGAGCTGGTATGGGCGATACAGGGGCACTGAATGCGACAGTCTGGGTGGGTTTCGTGAATTTGCTATTTACGGTGCTTTCGATGTTTTTGATTGATCGGGTCGGCCGTCGTCCCTTACTTGCCTGGGGTTCAGTAGGGATGGCTCTGTCAATGGCTGTTCTGGGAGCGAGCTTTATGCCAGAGTCCGCTCTTCCTATTTGGATGCTCTTGACGGCACTACTGAGCTTTATTGCGAGTTTTGCATCATCTATGGGCGCAGTGGTTTGGGTCATTATCAGTGAGATTTTTCCCAACCACAGTCGTGGGCGGGCGGTTTCCATTGCTACCATGGTCCTGTGGCTGTTTACGTTTATTGTTTCGCAAACATTCCCAATGCTGATGGCATCCATTGGGCCGGCTTTGACCTTTTGGGGCTACGGCAGTATGTCCTTACTGACGTTGGTGTTTGTCTGGAAATTACTCCCCGAAACCAATGGACAGCGCCTCGAAGAAGCCTGATTCCAGGAAATCTA
>CAZZIY010000126.1:2369-6495 GCA_964654525.1 uncultured Vampirovibrionales bacterium
AAAAGCTTGGTTGCCAGTTCAGACTATTCTTTCCAGGAAATTTTTGTGCTCAATGGCAAATAAACTCTTGCAAAAGATTTGGGAGAAGATAAAGAGACTTTTCCGCCGAAATCAGTGCGTTGAGCCCCCACTGGCAAATGTTTTCCGTCTTTGCCTCGGAAGTTTCCAAAGAAATAATCGCCACCGGGACTTCTAAAATCCCCATATAGCATGGTTTCTTCAGGTCCTAGAACCGTCTTTATTCCTTGGGCATCCATTTGATGGCGACGAAAAGTCACCAGATCGACAGTGTCTTCTGAGGAACCTTCAGGAACAACCATTCCATTGACGGTTTTTCCTTGGTGTGGGGTGATGCTGACAATATCCACCAAGGTATGCGTGGCCTTGTTTCGGGCTATATCCAACTCTGATAATACCAGAACGTCAGCACCGTTTTGTTTCTCGATTGCTAACTCAGGATTGGTCAATTCAAGACGTCCGGCAAAACGAGGGCCTTTGATGGATGTGATCATTAGATTAAACTCCAAAGGTAGAAAAGGGACATGTGTGTGGAATGGAATAAACACAGGTCTCACTTTTTTTGTGCGCGGAAAAAAGAGTCGAAATCGCTAGAGGTTTACTCAGTGATTTGAACGGTATTTAAGTCCAGTTCTGTTTTGTCCACCGAGATGGCCCCACCATTGAAGTTATAGACAACAGGATTAAAGAAGCGAAAGCTGCCGGCACACGTTATTTTGTTGACGGTGGTGATTACGCATGGATGCTTGGCCCACACCGTTCCAAATTGTGCAACTGAAATTGTTTGTTTCCCTTCCAAGGGACCGGCTTTGTCTCTGACAAAATCGTAAAAACCAGTAGCAGAGGTGTTACCAGCAGAGGTATAGCTTGCATAGCCTCCATTTAATGCGTTGACCATGCTGTCAATACTGCGAGCTTCAGCGTTCTTCGTGAATTCTAGATCGGCATGTTTCTTATCCTTGTTTTCACAGCCTGGAGCAATCACTTTCAGCATGAGTGCAATAAAACCAAGCACCATGCCTATCTCAAGCAGGGAGACATTGCCAATCATAAATCGATGCTTAAAGGGATTATCCATAGCACCATTTTAACAGTCTCAAATAAGCAGTCCAAAAGATGAAAAAATTGAGACAATGAGACTAAGCCAAAGGCAATCAAAACCTTGATTCATCATTATTTTTGCGGCGTTCTTTTACAATTTCTAGGGCTTGTAGCATTAGAGTTTCGAGATCTGCTTCTGTTTGTGCGGATTGAAGGACTTCGTTATTTGGGTTTTTCCCTTCGTAGGCTAGTATAAGAGTACTCATAGGTACACCCAAAGCACGCGACAGAGCTAGAACCACATCCAGGCTAGGAGAAGCTGTTTGCCCGTTTTCAATTTTGCTGAGCGTATTCTGAGAAAATCCAATAATCTTGGCTAGGTCACGCTGGCTAAGACGGCGTTCTTCACGTAAACGAGCAATATAACGACCAAATTGTGGGATGGACATACGTTTGATATACCTTTTTCTGAAACAATTATGTTTCAAAGAATGACAATTTTGGGGGTCTTGTTGACAACTAAAGTGTTCAGTTGGATAATAACTAATATCTAAAAACCAGAGTGTGCCAGTAAATTGTCAGTGGCGCAAATCCTTCATCAACGAAGAGTGTTTGAACACACAGGTTGTCAGTTGGTCTTGTATCCAAAGTACGGCTGGCTCTGGCTCTGCCAATTAAAAAATGAGGAGATGTGTATTAATGAATCATTATCTGAGAAAACTCGATGATAACTTTTGTGAATACTGCGGATCTCCTTACGAACTGGTCGAGACTGCTGTCCCGTATGCATTAGGCTATGCCACGATGCGTGAGATTTCCTGCAGTAATGATTATTGTCAGGCAGAAGAAACAATTAGCTGCCAAGAGTGTGGAGACTACCAATGGCAGTGGCAGCCTTCTTTTTTTGAGGTAATAACTCGCGCCAACGATACCTGCCCAAGTTGCCTTCAATTTTATGAGGACCACAGCCAGACATTAGATAATCCTGGTGGCATATAGAGGAAAACCAGGTAGGGAGTTTTATTGACTAAAGACCAATTGATTCGGGGAATAACAAGAAAGGAATAAATTTATATGGAGATAAATACGATAGATACTGAATTAACTTGTTCTGGGATATCTCTGAGCAGGGAGTCTGTTAAAACTCTGATGAATAATCATCGTATGCGCGTCGCTCTGATGGGGTACCGTATTTTCTGTGATGCGTATTACGAAAAAACAATACCTCAGTGGCTCTCTCGTGTTGGTTTGAGCGAATCTTAGAATATATTGAGTCAAAACTTTCGGGGGAGGAAACCGTTTCTATGACAGAAACTTCAAAGAAACAAAAAATTACTGGACCAGATTTTTACCGAGCACTAAAGCAGGTTATTCCTGGTATGCCCTACTCATCGGTTTACTTAGATATTCTCAGCGGAGACATTCCAACGTATCCCCGGCTCAGAGACAGGGGGTGGTTTTTTGTTCAACCTGCCGGTATTTCTAAATATCTTAAAGAGAAAGGATTTGCTGAAGGTCTGATTCAACAAGTATTGTCTAATTTAGGCTGCTTGTAACAAATGATTGAGTTGTATTTGATTTTTTCTACATAACCCTAACACAACGCTCTCTATCCTTTCTGTCATGACACCACCAGGATGATTGCCTTTGCAGTATCCTGGTGTTTCTTTATCAAAAATTCAGTACTGCGTATCTGCAGGGTCATCTTGTGTTCGTCCTCTAGGTAAATCCAGTGTTTGTGGATTATCCTGCTTATTCAAATCTGGTGTTAAATCGGGGTCTCGATTGGGCAGTGATTGATCGAGGTCTGAACCTGAATCTGAACCCAACTCAGAACCAAGATCAACGTGGATATTCTGCTGGTCAGTTTTATCTGTTTTTGGCAAAGCGGTGGTTTGTGGCAACATTTCGGGTGCGTCTCTATCCTCAAGAGGACGAGGCTTCTCAATTGTTTGCTTTGGTTTTTCTGTACCGGTTTCTTTCAGCGTCTCATTTTTCAGAGGGACCTCTTGCCAGCTACCACGTCCAGTGGTGAAAGCGGTCTGCGCATAGATACCAGTTTGAGCTATCACCAAGCCAGTGAAGACCAGCCAGAAGACAAGCCATAAGCGGAGATTTATTTTCACCCTTGGGCTTCCTTTGAGTTTTAAAGTAGCATACCCGTATTTTAACCCACTTGTTTTAAGGGCAGCAGTAAACTCAAGAGATAGGCATAATCATTTCGTTGTGAGCGTGGATGCATATCCAATGTCATCCCCTTGAGCCTGAGACCGAGTTGTTTTGCATGGCGCAATGTCCAATCATGGACCTGCATTTCGTAAAGCCAGAGTCTGCGTAAGTATTTTTTAGCTGCTGGCTTTAGCAACTTTACTCTTCTGATTAGAGGTGCTTCGGTCCAGCAGTTTTCAGCAAACGTATAAACATCGTAAGCACTCACATTATTATAATGAGAGAGTGATTTAGCAATTTTTTGAGTTCGTCTTGTCCCGCCAGGTCGGGTAAAGCTGCCGTCAAACCAGGCTTGAGCGGCATGAAAAATCTCGTGCATTAAGGAAATAAAAATTTCTTTGTCTTTGGGGCGATAAAGCACGGTTCGATAGGGGAGATCCCAACCGGCAAATGCCCTTGCTCTCAGTCGCCCGTTCAATGGATAAAATTTTAATCCAGGGAGTTTAGCAGCTGCCAGTTCCATCACGGTTTTTGTCTGTCCAGGGCGAATCGCCTGTCTCAATAATCCGGTTGTCAGTCTTTCTGCAGCAGTCATTTGTCGCAGTTCTGCTTTGCTAATCCCAAAGGCACGGCAAAGTTTGGGGGTAAACACCGTCGTTACGCTCGTTGATATTTTTGAGGCGATTTTCATACAGGCTTAATAAACCCGGGATGCGTCCAAGATTGCGGTGTAAAAAATGTCATTCAATATCCTGTGTTCATCCTGTGTTCTGTAACGCAATTTTAAGCCACGGTCTGACTTAGAGATAAAACGCCCATTGGTGTGTCTAGATTGTGCTTGACCCAAAAAATGAAAAAAACAAGTATAAACAATCCCTTATTCATGAAAATCTTAGGT
>CAZZIY010000127.1:0-6452 GCA_964654525.1 uncultured Vampirovibrionales bacterium
TATCAGTGGCTATGCAGAAATGGGCTACCGGGACTATACTCACGCCCCGCGAACATCGGAATATTTGGGTGCCAATGGGAAAAATGGTAATACCTTTGATCTGCGCCGAGTGAATTTGAGGACCAACGTGCAGTTTAATGAAAAAGCCACGTGGTATAACGAAGTGGAATACGAAGATGCAGCTAAAGATGAAATTTCTATTGAAGAATCTCGCTTTATCTATACTCACAAGCCGTGGCTGACCTTTCAGGCCGGTCTGATGATTCCGCAAGTGACGTGGACTAATGTGAATCATGAAGGTCCTACGCGAAAATTGGTGGACCGACCCCTCGTCGACCAATTTGTGATTCCCAGTACATATCGAGATTTGGGAGCGGGTTTTACCGGGGTCATTCCCGTGTTGAAACGCAGTGCGATCAGCTACGACTTTATGGTCCTTAACGGGCTTAACGATCAATATTCGGCTGATGGGACCAATCCGGTTTCTGCCAGTGTTGGTTATAGTGGCCTAAGAGATCTGCGGGCCAATGAAAGTGAGAAAAACTCACATCTGCTTGATAACAACCGTAATAAAGCCATTTATTCCAGATTAGGTTATATGCCCTTTCCAGGGTTAAACATTGGTGTATCAGGACATTTCAGTAAAATTGATAATGCTGATCGACGCAATTTAAGCATTATTTCCGGTGATATTCAGTATCGATACAAGCGCTTTGGGATGTTGATGGAATATGCAACGGCTCTCTTCAACCGAGGGGGTTCCCAACTCCGTACCAATGAGAACGGGGTTGCTTACGGGCAATTCCCTTCCTCTCTGGCGGGTTATTACATAGAAGGTTCTTACGATATCACCCCAAAATGGATGGCAATTACAGCGTGGAATTGGGTGGATTTGGATCAGAGCCGATCAGGGAACCAAATGTATCGGTGGTCCGCCGGTGTGCGTTATAACCCATTTAAACGGGTTTATTTAAAAGCAGAATACCAATTAACCTCACCCCGTTATCAGTTCCATAAAACTGGCGAAGAGCGCTACAGCAACGCGTTCTTAACGCAAATAACGTTTGCTTTCTAGAACACGTCGAAGGACTTCATTATTTGAATTGTACTCGTATCGCTAGCGTTGTTGCTTTAAGCCTAGTATGTGCTTTTCAGGCCCCCTTGGGTGTCGGTGCAGAAGTGCGTCCTACTGAGGTGCTTACCATGGAGGATCTAATGCAACAAATAAGGTCTGGCAACGCGGTCAATACGCCAGAAACGGTTAAGGAGTTGGACAACACGGGAAACAAGCCTGTCGTCGATTTGACAAAGGCTGTGGTACCGGCGATGCCGCTAATTAAATTCCCTCACCACCAGATGACCCCTCTAAAAATCTCTGAAATGGAAGCCTACAGCCTGGGCAAATCTCTCTATCAAGGCCGGTGTGGGGCGTGTCATGCGGCGATTCCTGTTCGACAATTTACCAAGCGCGAATGGCCAGGGATACTTACGCGAATGGCTCCCAGAGCGACCCTTCGGGATGAAGAGCTGGCGATGATTTCCGTCTTTATCGAGAAAGAACTTGAAGGATCTCACGGGATCTGAATCTGGTTTGACAAGTGAGGGTGTGGATCGTACGATACGTGTCACATTCACTGGTGAGTGAACTGTGGTGAGTGTGTTCTTTGTGTTCATATTGAGACATGTGTCCCCGCCTTTGCCGGTTATTTGCGAGTCTTTCTGCCCCCGAGTTTTCTAGGGTCAGCTTATTTGGTGATTGAGATTGAACGCTTGGTAATCGCTGCCCGTATGTTTTATGCAGTTACTTGTATTACTAAATGTAGGAGAACCTGATTATGACAGCCCGTAGCTCATCGAGTGTCGTCTTAAATAAGGCCGATAGTGCGGTACCCAAAAAAATTAATCGGGTCGAAAACTATATCAATGGCGCCTGGATGTTTTCTGAGGGGACTGAATCGGTATCAGTGATTAACCCCGCTAATGGAGAGCTACTGGCCGAGTGCCCTTTGGGGACAGAGGGAGACGTTAACCGTGCAGTAGAAGCTGCTAAAAAGGCTTATACGGGCTGGCGCGAAACCCCGGTGATTGATCGGGTGCAAATTTTATTTCGACTGAAAACCTTGCTAGAAGCCCATGCGGATGAGCTGGCCCAATTGGTGACCTTAGAAAACGGGAAGACACTTTCGGAAGCCCGTGGGGATGTACGACGTGGAATCCAGATGGTAGAAATGGCCTGTGGGATGCCGTCTTTACTGATGGGGCAAAGCGCTGAAGATATTGCATCTGGCATTGATTGTGAAGCGGTCCGCCGCCCCCTGGGTGTTTTTGTGGCTATAACACCGTTTAATTTTCCGGCCATGGTTCCTTTTTGGTTCTGGCCCTTTGCGGTGGCCTCTGGTAATACGTTTGTTCTTAAGCCCAGTGAGAGGGTCCCCCTAACCCAGGTAAAAGTATTTGAGTTGATTGAAAAAGCCGGCATGCCGCCTGGGGTCATCAATATGGTACAAGGCGGAAAGGATGTGGTGAATGCGCTTATTACTCATCCTGACGTGAAAGGAATTTCCTTTGTGGGCTCCACCCCAGTCGCTAAGTACGTCTATCAGACAGCAACCGGTCTGGGTAAACGCGTGCAAGCTTTGGGCGGGGCCAAAAACTTTATGGTGGTTTTGCCGGATGCCAAACTCGATCAAGCCGTCGGCGTTGTGACCGAATCCTGTACTGGGTGTGCGGGTCAACGCTGTCTGGCAGGGTCTGTGATTCTGGGTGTGGGTGATGAAACCTACAAGCAACTGCGAGAAAAGTTGAAATTCTCTACAGAAAATCTTGTGGTGGGTGAAGGGACTGAGGCCACGACTCAGGTAGGTCCCCTGATCTCTCAAGCGGCTCTAGAGCGCGTGAAGGGGCTGATTCAATCCGCTGCTGATGAAGGCGCTGAAATTTTGGTAGACGGTCGACTGGCACTTGACGGGGTTGATCCGGCTGGGTACTATCTCCGTCCAACGCTGATTGCTGGTGTCACCCCAGAGATGCGCATTGCTCGTGAAGAGGTGTTTGGACCCGTGATTTGTCTCGGCAAGACCGAGACCTTTGAAGAGGCCATTGCATGGCTGAATGAATCTCCCTATGCTAACACCACATCATTGTTTACGTCATCAGGATCCGCTGCCCGCCAGTTTTCGTATCAAGTAGACCCCAGCATGATTGGGATTAATATTGGGGTTCCTGCGCCCATGGCATTTTTCTCCTTTGGCGGCAGTAAAGATTCATTCTTTGGGGATATAAAAGCTCACGGTTCAGGCTCTGTGAATTTTTACACGGATACCAAGGTGACGGTGAAGCGCTGGTTCAAAGAATCCAGTATTTGGTAGCGCCCAAGTCGTAAATCAGTGATTTTGGAGGTAAGGAATGCGTTCCAGTTCCTATAACAAGCTAATTCGAGGCGGCACCGTGGTGACGGCCACTGAAACGACACAGGCTGATATCTGGGTTCAGGGCGAAAGCATTGTTGCTATTGGGAATAATTTGCTTCAGCTCTTTAAATCAGAAGCCCCCGATGGGCTTCTGATTAATGCAGAGGGTTGTTATGTTTTCCCTGGTGGAATCGACCCGCATACCCATATGGAGTTGCCCTTTATGGGGACGTATGCCAGTGATGATTTCGAAACGGGGACACGGGCTGGTTTATTTGGTGGGACTACCACTATTATTGATTTTGCGATTCAGACTCAAGGAAAATCACTTCGTGATGCCTTGGATACCTGGTACGGCAAAGCCTCAGGAAAAACGCTGGGTGATTATGCGTTTCATATGGGAGTGACTGATTTTAACCCGACAACCCGGGCTGAAATCAAGGATATTATTCAAAAAGACGGAATTTCTTCATTCAAAGTATTTATGGCCTATAAAGGGGCCTTGATGGTGGATGACCGACAGATTCTCCAGTTGATGGATGAGGCGGGTCAATACGGCGGGGCGGTCATTGCGCACTGTGAAAACGGAGATATGGTTGACGAGAGAGTCCAAAAATACAAGTCTCAAGGAAAAACAGAGCCGAAATATCACGCCTTGGCACACCCAGAAATCGCTGAAGCAGAGGCATCAGGCCGCTTTATCGATCTGGCGTATCAAGGCGGACACCCTTGCTATATCGTGCACCTCACCTGTGAAGGCGCACTGAACCGAGTCCGAGAAGCCAGCAGACGAAACCAGACGGTGTTTACAGAAACCTGTATTCAGTATTTGCTCTTGGATGATAGTTTGTACGAGCGTCCGGGCTTTGAAGGGGCACAGTGGGTCTTTAGCCCACCGCTACGAAAGCCAAAAGATCAGGCTGCACTCTGGGCGGGTATTGACCAGGGGTTGATTCACACGGTTGCAAAGGATCATTGCCCCTTTTGTCTGGAACAAAAGCGAATGGGTGAAAAGGATTTCTCGAAAATCCCTAACGGTGCCCCTGGGATTGAACACCGAATGGAGCTTCTGTATTCTGAAGGGGTGAGAACCGGTAAAATTACGCTTAATCAGTTTGTGGCATTAACCTCGACTCAAGCAGCCAAGCTTTTTGGGTTACTACCCAAAAAGGGAACGCTTTCTGTGGGAGCCGATGCGGATATTGTGATTTTTGATCCGGCCGTGAAACATATAATTTCTGCCAAAACACATCACCACCGATGTGATTATTCTGCCTATGAAGGGTGGGAGCTGACGGGTAAAACCCGCACAGTTCTGCTGCGTGGACACATTGCCGTAGACGGGGGTGAGTGCTATTTAGAACCTGGATACGGGAAATACCTGCCCCGAGCCGCATTTAATTCGACTGATTTACCCGGTCAAAAATTTGCTGAAAAACCACTCATGGCTGGGGCAAACCGGTAGATAATTCAAAAAAATACATGTGTTTGAGTGTGTAAGGAGTGTCACGGAAATGTCGAACAACAATTCAGAAAATAAGCGCAAGGTTCGGGTGGGCTTGATTCAAATGGCGAACAAAGCCCCGACGGAGGCCTCTTGTGAAGAGCACCGCAAGGCAATGATTGAAGCGCATATCCCCCTGATTGAAAAAGCCGGGCAACAAGGGGTGCAAATGCTTTGTTTTCAGGAAGTATTTACGGGACCTTACTTTTGTCCGTCTCAAGAAACCAAGTGGTACGGTTTGGCTGAGCCCATTCCCGACGGTCCAACCACAAAAATGATGCAAGAGTATGCCAAAAAATATGAAATGGTGATAGTCGTCCCCATTTACGAAGAGGAAATGACGGGTGTTTACTATAATACGGCGGCTGTGATTGATGCTGACGGGACGTATTTAGGGAAGTACCGAAAAAATCATATCCCACAAGTCAAAGGATTCTGGGAAAAGTTCTTCTTCAAGCCGGGAAATCTCGGTTATCCCGTGTTTAAAACCCGTTATGGTCATGTCGGGGTGTATATCTGTTATGACCGTCATTTCCCAGACGGAGCACGTTGTTTGGGGTTAAACGGGGCGGAAATTGTATTTAATCCTTCAGCAACAGTGGCTGGACTTTCTGAATATCTCTGGCGTGTGGAGCAACCCGCTCATGCGGTGGCCAACGGCTACTATGTGGCTGCGATTAATCGAGTGGGAAGTGAAGCACCTTGGAATATTGGTGAATTTTACGGCCAGTCTTACATCGTCAATCCACGTGGTGAGATTATTGCCCAAGCGTCTCGAGACAAAGATGAGCTTCTGATGGCGGATCTCGATTTCGACATGATTAAAGAAGTTCGTGACCTTTGGCAGTTTTACCGAGACCGGCGCCCTGAAACTTATAAAGAACTTGTTTCACTTTAAATGACAGTATTGAAAGGAAAAATCTGTGCCTACGAACGTCCTTTCGGAGGATCTGAGAGAAGATCTAACGACCGATGAGATCCTCTCGCTGAGAAAACAATACCTGTTGCCCACGGCGGTTCACTACTACCAAAAACCTTTGGCATTAGTTCGTGCAAAAGGAAACTATGTCTATGATGAGTCAGGACGGGAATACCTTGACTGCATCGGAGGTATTGTCTGCAACTCAGCAGGACATAATCACCCTGTGATACAGGCACGTATGAAAGCGATGATTGAGTCTGATGAAATCCAGCACGTGACAACACTCTACCTCAATCAGCACATCGTGAAACTGGCAAAAAAACTGGCCGGTCTTGCTCCTGAAGGGGTGAGTCGTTGCGCTTTTACCAATTCGGGCTCTGAGGCCAATGAACTGGCCTTTATGGCAACGCGCCATGCCACGGGAGAAACAACCATTGTCAACTTGCGGCATAGTTATCACGGCGGAACTTCGGCGGCTCTGGCTGCGTGCGGACATCACACTTGGCGTTTCCGTTCTCAACCCATTGCTCAAGTGACTTCTGCGATGGAACCCAATTGTTACCGTTGCCCCTTTGGACAAAAACCAGAGAGTTGTCATCTGGAATGTGCGGATAAT
>CAZZIY010000128.1:0-6311 GCA_964654525.1 uncultured Vampirovibrionales bacterium
CAACCCTTGCTCTCACATCCTCTGTGGGCAGTGCTTACCGAGGCCTCAGAATCCCAAGAGATGCAGGCCCATCTGGTCGGTGGGGCCATTAGAGACTGTCTTCTTGGGAATGTTTCTCCTAATACACCTGTCAGGGACTGGGATATTGTGTTGACGTGTAAATCAACAGAACCCAACCATAACAACCATGAATCTAGAAAAGAGTTACAGGGGCGTGTTCATCAATTGGCCCTTCGGTTATCCCTACAGTTACAAGGCCACTATGTTCTGCTCGATGACGTTTGGGGGATTCACCGAATAGTTTTAGATGTAGATAACCCGGTTTTACCCCATGGCGGGTATATCGATCTAGCCTGCGCCTTGGATAACTCAATTCAAAGCGATCTCGCCCGACGAGATCTTAGCATTAACAGCATGGCTGTCCCTCTATCTTCTGATTTGTGCGGTTTCACACTGATTGATCCCCACGGAGGACAGTCTGACCTAGAAACACAAACAATCCGAATGCTAGATGAATCCAATATGATTGAAGACCCACTGAGGTTACTACGTGTATTCCGCTTTGGTACGTTATTTAAAGCCCCAAAATGGGACCAAGAAACATTGGCTTGTGTGAATCAGCACCGAGCACTGATCAATCAATCTGCTGCTGAAAGAGTCCAGACGGAACTCCTCAAGCTTTTCAGCGCCCGTGTGTGTTTCCCTTCGGTCAAGACGATGGCCCGTACGGGACTCCTGGAAGTGATTTTGCCTGAACTCGTTCCTACTCGCGAGGTGCCTCCCAACACACACCACCATTTGGGACTGTTTGAGCATACCTTAGAGCTCATTCGGCAAAGCGAACAGCTGTTTGAGGAGCTCCCACAGACTGCACAAAGCTCATTATTAGAGAGCTTGAACGGCACCGTGAACCGTTTTGGTATTGTAAAACTGGCCTGTCTGCTCCACGATATTGGCAAACCTCAAACCATGCAGGTCCACTCAGAATCTAAAACCACGTTTTACGGACATGAACAACTCTCTGCCACCATGAGCGATGACATTTCACAGCGCTTAAAGCTTAGTGGCGATCTCAGTCAGCGCGTGCATCACCTCGTTCGTTGGCACCTGTACCCCTGCCAATTTGGTCCTGAATCCCCTCGTAAATCTGTCTTGCGCTTTTACCGTCGGATTGGAGAGGCCGTGCCCGATCTCGTCTTACTGGCCCTGGCCGATCGCTACAGCACTCAGGGCCCTGCTATCACACCCGAGATGCTGCAGACGGCCCACCAGAACCACTTATGGCTACTGAACGACTATTACGCACAACAGCCTGTCCTAAGCCTTCCCAGATTACTGAACGGGAACCAGATTATGGAAGCGCTGCAAAGACCCCCCGGACCTTGGCTAAAAACGGTTTTAGAAGCATTGACTGAGGCCCAGCAGTTGGGAGAAATTCAGACCCCAGAAGAGGCGCTGTCCTGGATAAAAGAAATACAAATGCCGGTCTAGCTCATTATATTTATCAGCGCATTTTTTTTCACAGGAAGTTGCCAGTTTGCAAAAAACCTTCAACCGCTTTGGCACTCTCAACATCCAGTTGAGTAATCCCATTGACCGTATGGGTCCAGTAGCGAACCGTCAGCCGCTTATAATGCAGCAATAGATCTGGGTGATGGTCTTGATTTTCAGCCCATTTCCCTATGTCATAAAGCCAGTTCAAAGCTTCCAGGTAATTTTTGGCTTCAATTGAGCGCTGAAGCCCGCCGTCCTCCAGTGTCCATTCGGCCAATTGCGAAGAAAGAACAGTCTCTATTTCTTGAGGAGAAAGGGCAATTGCTTGATTCATTGTTAAAAACCTCCTGCCGTCGGTTAAGTTATTGATTCAGCGTTTGAATTTGTTCCGCATAAGCCAGTTGGCGAACATCATTAATGACCCTGCCCGGGTTGCCGACAACAACCGCAAAATCAGGAACGTCTTTGGTCACAACCGAACCAGCTCCGACCAAGGCATGAGCGCCAATAGTCACCCCAGGAAGCACCGTGGTATTAGCCCCAAGCTTGGCATAGGTTTTAATATGGGGGCCCATCAACTGCGCTTTCACGTCTGGTGCTTTTGGGTAGCGGGCATTGGTAAGCGTTACTTTCGGTCCTAACCACGCATCGGCTTCTATTACAGTGTACTCTGGAATAAAAACCCCGCTATGAATTCGGACGCTATCACCTATCTTGGTATGGTGTTCAATTATAGAGCCCGATCCAATACTGACAGAAGAGCCTAACTCATTCTGCTCACGAATCAAGACGTGATGCCCTGTTTGAAAGTCGGCGCCAATAGTATTTCCCCAATAGAGGACTGTATGACTTCTGAGACGAAAGGCGCCTGCAAAATAAACGTGTGGGTTTTCATCGATCGTAACGCCTTCCCCCACAATACAATATGCCCCAACAAACCCGAGGAATTCTTGTCCTAGAAGACAGGCTGCTTGTGGGTGTACCCATGCGCTAGGGTGGATTGCAGAAAGCGAGGAAGTCATCGGCTAAAGCTCTTTTTTACAAGGCTTAATACGGAAAATCAATACGGAAAACGAGGGTCCGCCCAATTACGGTCATCCACAAACAATCGGTGCCACCATTCTAAACAGAGCAAAGACCAAAGTAAAAACCGTTGTCCTGTACCAGACTCATCTGCCATATGGGCCTCCCAGATCCGGGCAAACCCTTCTCTGGTAACCAATTGACGATCAAAAAACCGATCGCCGTCCAAAATACCTTTAAGATAAGGCTTGCTTTGATGTCGAAACCAATGAGCCTCTGGAGGTGTAAACCCCTGTTTACGTCGGTGCAACACCTCTGACGGGAGCAGTGTCGAAAAAATCTGCTTCAGTATCCACTTGGATTGACCGTCCTGGGTGATTCTCCAGCTGGAAGGCAGGGTCATCATGCGGTCTACCCAGTTATGTTCTAGAAAAGGAACCCTCGTCTCTAGGCTCACCGCCATCGAAAGCCGGTCTTCAACAATCAGTAGCCCGTGTAGAAAGGTCTGAATATCAAAGGATAAGGCCCGGTGCAGGGGATGTGTCTGTAAATCATACTCTGTATTGATAAACTTTGTCTGGAAGCGCTGCCAAGTCAGTTCCTGCTGATCACTGGTGCTGCCAAGCTCCTGAAGAAATTGAACTGAAAAGAAATGCTGCTTGTCCTTGTCACTCAACAAGCGGGTCCAGTGTTGATAATATGCCTTTGTGAGAGAGGCTGTATTTAAATCCAGGGTTTCTGGCTGCATCAACCATTGGTACCGCCAGGGATATCCAGCAAAAAGCTCATCTCCCCCTACCCCAGATAGTAGTACCGTGACATCCTGACGTGCTCGCTGGTTAATGAGAAGGTTTTGATAAGAGATTCCCACTCGAGGATCATCCAGGGACCACATCACTGAGGGCATTAGATTGGGCAGTGCCTCTGCCGTAATCTCAATTTCAGCATGACGAGTCTTTAGTTGAGAGGCCAACAGCGCTGCTTCAGGGCGTTCATCAAATAACGCTTCCACTCCTGAGGCCCCGCGAGTGTCAAAACCTGCGGTAAACGTGGGCATGCCCGGCAAACTGATCACAGCCGCCTGTGTAATTGCCCCCGTATCCATACCACCACTCAAAAGGCTGCCCATAGGCACCTCTCCCACCAATTGGCAAGTAACCGCCTCTTGAAACAAGTCCCGGTACTCAGTCAAAGTCGACTCACTAGGGGCGAAATCAGGGGTCAAAAACTCTGATGCGACCTGAAACGTTGGCGCCCAATACGGCGTATAAGTTAGTCGCCCGGTCTCAAGCCCATACTCAGCTGTTTTACCAGGAGGAAAACACTGTATATCAGCCACCCAGGTGCGCTCATCCAGTACATTCTGGAAAGTGAAATAATCCCACAACGCCGTATAATCTAGCCGAGGAGGGTTATTATCCAGTGCCATTAAGGGTTTTAGTTCTGAGGCGAAGGCTAGTCCCCCGTCATCAAAATGACGGAGGTACAACGGCTTAATTCCAAAGCGGTCTCGTGCCAAAAAAAGCTTGTTCTGGGGTCTATCCCAAATAGCAAAACTGAACATACCGTTTAGTTGCTGGACCATCGTTGGTCCGTATAGGTGATACAAACCCAATAAAACCTCACTATCAGAAGAAGTAGTAAACTCCAGTCCTTGCTGCTGACACTGGGTTCTGAGTGCTTGGAAATTGTAGATTTCACCATTAAATACCAACCAGTAATCCCCCTGGTGAAAGGCCATTGGCTGATTCGCCAAACTAGAACGGTCTATAATAGACAGTCGGGTATGGCCAAGGGCTGTCAGCAAAGCTGTTACATCAATATTTTCTGGGGATTTTTGTAATTCATGTGCACTTGTTTGCTGAAGATCCAGACATTCAGAACGACCATCCTTCCAAAAAAGTCTTAAATTTTGAGCATCAGGCCCACGATGTCTTAATAACTCCACACAACGGGCCAGTCGAGGGACTGTCCAATGTGTAGGAACCGCCCTCCCAGGAAACAGTCCAAAAATGCCGCACATCGCTAAGAAGTCGCTACTTTATGGGGCGCTATCACAACCTGCATCTCTTCCAAGCGCTGCATTGCTGACTCAAAGTATTCTTTTACACTGCCCTGAGCACGAATCCACTCAACATAATGAGAAAGCCCTTGCTCTAAAGAGACTGCGGGCTGCCAGCCCAGTTGATACAGGCTGGAGGAGTCGTGGACAAAATGCCGCACATCACCGGGGCGGAAACTTCCTGGGAAATCCGCTTCCAAGGGCTTTTCGTATAAGGTCGCCAGAGTGGAAACGAGATCAACCATCCGCGTCGGGGTCTGGGTGCCCACGTTATACACCTGATAGGCCGTTTCAGGGCACTGCATCACAAACAAATTGGCCGCTGCATTATCAGCCACATAGAGAAAGTCTCTGGTTTGCTCGCCGTCTTCGTAGAGAACAGGCTTTAAATCATTCAAAAGCCGGGTAGAAAAAATAGAAACCACGCCGGTATAGGGATTAAAGATCGACTGACGGGGTCCGTAAGTCACCGCATACCGCAATGCCACTGTGGGAATACCCAACTGTTTCCCCATCCCAATACAGAGACGCTCTTCGGCAAGCTTGGAGATCGCATAGATGGTTTCACCGCGCAACGGAGCAGTTTCCGGGGTAAGCCCGGGGAGCATGGGTCGCTCACACTGCACACAGCGAGACTCCCATTGGCTGTGCATCAATTGTTCTCGAGAACGCATTGCGGGATATTGCGGCCCGTGTTCCAGGCAAGAATAAACCCCCTCCCCGTAAACGGCTTGAGAGGAGGCCATCACCATTTTCTCAACAGGCAGCTTGTGTTCCCGTATTAATTCAAAAATACGGGCTGTGCCCGTACTATTGACATCAATATACTGAGTCAAAGCTGTGGTAAATCCCCCAAAGGCGGCCTGATGAAAGACCCATTCAGCCCCCTTAAGGGCTTCCAGAACATCCTTCTCTGAGCGCATATCCCCATGGATAAAGCGAACATCTTGGCGGTTAGGAATCCAGTCGGGCTTTCCGTGAGGGTGTGTCTGAGGTTCTAGATTATCTAAAATAGTGATAGTGTGTCCTTCTTGTAGCAAAAGATCCACTAAATGTGAGCCAATCAGCCCAGCCCCACCGGTTACCAACACCTTTTTTGAAGACATGACACCATTTCTCCTGTCTTGTTATTTACCGCCCAATTTTACCGCCGAGTCCAAACCCACCAGAGCATTTTGAGAAAACTACCCGGGACCTTGGATAAATCCTTTAAATTCAGCCCCTTGGCCTCTCCTGTTCGTCGGGGATGATGATCAATCACAGCTTCTCCCACGGTAATCCCTAGTTTCTTCGATTGTATCAGCATATCCACGGTAATAAAGGCATTTTCAGATGTCACATGAGGTAGTAGCGTTTCCACTGCTCTGGCGGAGAGCATCGAAGCCGAATCAACATCATGCAGACGAATACTCAAACACGTGCGAACCACCAGATTATAGAGCCCACTGATCAGCCGACGGTGAAAGGGATCAGCCCGGTGAACCCGCCAACTGTAGACAACATCGGCCCCTTTGAGGGCTTCAGTGAGAAATTTGGGTAACTCTGCAGCTGGAATTTGATGGTCACCGGGGATAAACAGTCGGTAATCGCCCTTGGCAGCCTTAAACCCAATCAAACTAGAAGGATGACACCCGATGGTTTTTGGGTTGGTAATGACGGTAAGGTGTTCAGGGTACTCACTTAATAAAACGGACAACTCTTTCTGTGTATTATCCGTACTGGCATCATCAAT
>CAZZIY010000129.1:0-6270 GCA_964654525.1 uncultured Vampirovibrionales bacterium
CGTCTCTAGGGCAGGATCATCGGCTAATTGCGTATGGGCTATCTCTATCGTCTGGGGTAGTTCCCAGGCGCTCTCCTCGAAAGCCTGTTGAAAAGGGCTTTCCGTATCAAGTTCAAGGACAATCACTTCCAGCTCAGGCTCTGCTGCTATCATTTGTAGTGGGATAACCTCTGCCTGCTCGGATAAGTCCACAGCGGATTCCGTGGAACCGGGTCCTGCAAACTCTGTCTCAAAAAATTCTGTTTTTTCAGCAGGCGAGACTTGACATACAACTTGCTCCCAAATCACATCTGAAGGATCTTGGGCCTGGACCGTGGTTACGACGGGTTCTTCCGGCATCCATCCGTTTTGCTGGTCTGGGGGAAAGAGATCATCCAAGTTCAATGGCTCTTGCAAATCCATCGGCTTTTGATAAAGCACCTCTTCTGGCATCGCTTGATTGTGCGTTGTCTGAATGTCTGTTTCGGGCTCGTCTAATTCTTGGACACTCCATTCTAATATTTCAAAATCAGCCTCAGTCAGTGTCGAAGAGTCACCTTGTTGTATCGTGACCTCTTGCTCAGTGCTCAGGGCCTGGCTTATAAAGGAGCCAGATTGTGAGGAGTCTGATTGCGCAGGGACAAATTGCAATGATTCTAAGGGCTCTAAATACTCTGCTGTTTGGCACTCTGGTTGATACTCAGATTGAAACACAGGGGGTAATACCCAAGACTCTTCCCAGGAACCCATGTTAACAAACGCATTTTCCGGCTGAGTGTAAACCCTAGGAGCTGGTGTTGTGGTTACTGAGGTTGACTGAGCAGACATCACCGGAACCGTAACACTGACATTGTTGTCCTCTTGGTTAAGCGTCATTGCTGGGTTTTCAACAGGAGCATGCTTCAAATGATCGGGTTTTAAATTTTCCGGGGCAAAACTCTCTTGGACTTGGTAGCGGTCCAGCCCAAAGCCTGGCCCAGAAACGGGAATCCAAGCAGAACGGAGCTTGGGGGACAGCAAATCCTCTGGATTTAGCTTTTTCTTACTCTTCTCGGAGGGAGAATGGAAAAACGCAAACTTCGACATAGCCTATAACCTCGTGATGCTCCTCTGGGGGACGAAGACTGACAGCAAGCGCCGTGTAGACAGGACCTAAAGAATACAGTGCCAAAGAATTCAGTAATAGTTTATCCAGGCCAGCTGTACTTATGTTTTCTATTCGGCACCTTTACGAGCAACTTCAGTTCTATCGGTAAAATGTAACGATCTCTAAGACTGTCCCCATTGCTGAAAGGATTTCCGTCGAACAACCACCGACTCTTCAGATTGAGCCTGTAGACGCCAAATTTTTTCGGTATCCATTTTTTCTGTTTCGGCTTGTTCAGCTTGTTCTCTTCGGTATCGCCAAGCTGTAAAAAATTGGTTAAACACCACGGGCATCGCACCCACCACCACCAAATTGACAGCTAAGGCAAGAGCATTTCGGGTATTAAGGTGTCTCAGCAACGGCTGTGTCAATTCTGGTGCTTCCTTGGAAACAGTCTCCAACACCTTTCCATAATTGAGCGGCTTAAAGCGAGTAGCTTTATCCAGTACTTTTGCATCTACCCGTTCCATCAGCGCCCTGACCAACCGCGGTGTTGTGATGTAGCCCAGTAAAAAAGTCCCAAACTTTGAGGCTTGCTCAATCACCTCGTACTGATCCCGGCACCCCAAAAACCAGCCTAGATATGAGGGGACACCCCACACCCAGAGAGACTGTTTGGCAGATTTTTGCACCGCATTAATTTGATTGGAATGTTTACCCACAAAGGCCCAGTCCTTAAACCAGCGCTCTAGCCTCTCTGGGTTTAAAAAACCGCTTGGCTTCAGCATTAGGTTACCGCGTCGGGCAATCCAGCCAGCCACACCCATTATGCCCACCATCGCCGCAAGCCCGCCGAGCAGCAATCCTTGGATAATCTTGAGGTTTTTACGAGCAGCCTCATCAGCCTGATTTCTGTCTTCAGCCGTTGGAGCCTGAGAGCCGCCCAGACCCACCACCTGTTTGTAATCACTAAAGCCTGTTCGACGAATGGTTCGGTAATTCCTCAAATACGTGGTCGCAACCAACATGGACGCTATCAGAGCAGAGACCCCTAGTGATTTCCCCAATTTGGCAATAAGCACGCGCTGCCGTTCAATGCCTTTTAGTCCGGACAAGACTACCGCATTCTGTCCTGAAATCTGGCGTGCTGAAATTCCTGAAAACCACTGTTGAAGAGGATTAGCAACAGCACTTCCCAGGGGCAACATCACAAACAGTGTGCTGCCCTGAGTCAATTCATTGAATAAGACCTCTTTTCGTTCTGAGTTGTTACGTGTAATGGCGGTTCTGGGCAGAACATTGCCAAAAATTTTCGACAGCAGAATAAACCCTGGCTCATAGGCCCGTTCAAAGAATGAAAACAGAGTAGTCAAAGGCCCCACCGTTGTGACTTGGGGCAACACAAACGAGCCAAAATTACCCGCAAATGGAAGCGCTTTTCCAGTCAGTGTGGCCGTCGGGTTTAATGCCGCAGCAGTTCTTATCCCACCCACTGAGCCCATTGCACCGCTTCTTTCTGCCGCTCAATCGCATCGTTATCCGTCGCATTAAACGACCACGACACAGGTGCTGATGGGCGAATTCGGGAATGAACCAGGATAATGGGACCTTCTGCTTCTCGCTTTTTGGTGTCCAACTTGCCAATTCGAGTGGAGAGATACAAGCGTCCCTGATCGTCAATATGATCCAACGTGGTATCAAACTGAAGAGCATTATGTACGTAAAACGGGGCGAGATAGCTGGCAGTCATATCCTCTACAACAGATTCGCCGGCGGCCGTGTGAGATCCCTGCAGATTTTTAACCAGCTGTTTCATATCTTTCACCGCATTGGCAGCAGCGATCCCCCCATGGCCTGTCCCTTTTTTGTTGAGCATATGGGTTGTCACATACACATTTCGGTTGATAAGCCGAGTGGGGGACGAGGCCACAGAAGCTAAACTCACCGGGCTTTGTGCATTCAGCCTTTTTGCCAACTGCCGGTAAAACCCACCAAGATTTTGCCCCCATTGCGCAGCTTCTGCGTTACATTGCTGTTCTTGTGCTCCGTGGAGAGTTAAACTGGGGACCCCAACCGTTTTAAGTCCTGCTCCCCCATGAACACTGGCAGGATCAACCGCGACAAATGTGGCTTTCCCTGTAACAAATGGTGTTCCAGACTGGGAAGCCCGAGCCTCGCTCGACATCACCATAAAGCCCATGTCCTTGCCCTTGTTGCTGACTGTATAAGCATGCTCCACTTGGGCTTGTATGGTCGCATGGACATCTGATGGTTGGGCTTGTTGAGAGAGCCCGGGCTTAAACTTCAACCCAATCAGTGTCGTGAATGCTTCATTCCCAGAATAAACTTCACCAGTCACGGTCATGGCTTCATCCAAGCGCTCGATAGATGAGCTAACTGTGTCACGACCATCAATGGGAAGTCGGTCGTTGACAAAAAGACTGCTCTGCATCGAGGTGGGTGGTGGAAGTTGGGATACCCCACAGAATAAAGGCTTAGAGAATAAAGGCTGATTAGAGACTCTATTTTTACCAGGCGTCACAGACATTGCCGATGCCCAGTATGGCAGATGAATTGTATTCATGAATAATTTCCTCTCCCCAGGGAAACCGCACGGTACCCTTTTTTATTACCCAGACCCTAAACACGGTAAATAATGATTATCTATTGATGCCAATGTTACAAAAAACACCCTCAGATGGCGATCGTTTTTTCGTATAGCGAACAGTCGATATAAATATTTTGTAACAAGTCTCCTTCTTCCAGGCCAGGCAACTTGGGATCTAGTCTTGCTTTGTATATAATGTGCTCAAATCTATTTCATCCAATTTCAAGTCTTGGGAATGACAACCTAGTGAAGTATCTCAAACGGTTTGGGCATAGATACCCTAAACTCGTTTGTGTTTTGGTATTATTTGCAGAATGAAAGTAACCCAATCGCTGATGCTGTTGCAAATGAAACTTCGGTCTTTCAAGCTTTCCTTAACAACACAGGTGTTTCTAGGATTGATTGTGGGTATTCTTCTGGGTTGCTTTGCTCCGCAAGTGGCAGCAGAACTTAAGCCACTTTCCACCATATTTTTACGCATGATCAAAATGCTCATTGCCCCTCTCCTGTTTGCCACCCTTACCCTTGGGATTGCTGGGACAGGAAACCACAAAAACTTAGGCCGAATGGGGCTTAAAACCTTTGTTTATTTTGAACTTGTGACCACTGCGGCTTTGGTCATTGGCCTAGTGGTCGCCAATGTCTGCCAACCAGGCAGTGGAATGACACTCCAGTGGCTCAGTCAACATAACGATGCCCATGCACTACAAGAGCTCTCTCACATTACTCAGAATGCCAACACAATGTCTCATCAATCCCACTGGGACTTGTTTATTCAGTTATTTCCAACTTCCGTCATAGATGCAATGGCCCGCGGGGATATCCTGCAACTGGTCGTGTTTTCTGTCTTTTTTGGCCTGGGTTTGGCCGCCGCTGGAGACAGAGGAAAACCTGTATTTACACTACTGGAAGGCCTCTCTGAGGTGATGTTTAAATTTGTCGGCTACGTGATGGCCTTTGCGCCGCTGGGTGTGATGGGAGCCATGGCTTATACCATCAGCGTAAACGGGTTCGGGGTGTTGTGGGTGTACGCCAAACTTTTGGGTTCTCTGTACCTCGCCTTGGCTCTGTTTGTGTTTTTGGTTCTGTATAGCGTTTGCGCTTGGGCAAAAGTCCCCTTTGGCCGCCTGCTTCAAACCATTAAAGAGCCTTTTCTCCTGGCCTTTTCCACGGCCAGTAGCGAAGCTGCCTTACCTAAGGCCATGCAGGTGATGGAGCGCTTTGGTGTTCCTAAGGCGATTGTGGGTTTTGTGATGCCCACAGGTTACAGCTTTAATCTGGACGGCAGCACCCTATATCTCGCCCTGGCGGCCTTATTTGTGGCCCAAATGGCCGGAATTGAATTGTCGCTTCAACAGCAAATTCTAATGATGCTGACTTTAATGGTCACCAGTAAAGGGGTGGCTGCGGTACCGCGGGCATCTTTGGTTATTTTAGCTGGGACGTTAACCGGTTTTGGGTTGCCCGTTGAAGGCATTGCCGTGATTCTTGGGATAGACCACTTACTCGATATGGGCCGAACGTCAATTAACCTGCTAGGCAATTGCGTTGCAACAACCGTGATAGCCCGGTGGGAAGGCTGCCTAGATGATGCCGCCATGGCAGGTATCAATGCTGACACTACAGAGGCACTTGCCAGCAAGGCAACTTCACTCAAGCCCCAAGTCATCTAGGTCAATCATTCTTTGCTGACATTTGCGATAAAATCGGGGTATGACTCAAGCCTCTGATACAACTCATGCGGTCCGCTTGGACGGAAAAGTCGTGGCGGCCCATCAGCTTGCCTCTCTCAGCGAAAGCTTGCAGAGTGTTCTGAAAGGTTCACAACGTGCTCCAAAACTGGTTGTCGTTCAAGTCGGAGAAGACCCTGCCAGTTCGGTCTACGTCAAGAATAAGATAAAAACAGCCCAGTCCTTGGGCATGTCCTCTGAGCACAGACATCTTCCTGAGAGCATTTCGGAGCAAGCCCTCTATGCAGCGCTTGACCAACTCAATCAAGACGCTAGTGTCGATGCCATATTGGTTCAGATGCCGCTCCCAAAACATCTAGACGCACTTTCTGTGATAGATAGACTGGGTGACAGCAAAGATGTGGACGGTTTTCATCCGGTCCACTTAGGAAAATTAGCCTGCGGCAACCCCGGCAACGTTTTGCCCTGTACCCCGGCGGGAATTATTCAGATTTTAGAGCACTATCAAATTCCCGTTGAAGGAAAGCACGCCGTGGTGATTGGTCGGTCCAACATTGTCGGCAAACCCCTCAGTTTAATGCTGCTTCAGGGCAACGCAACGGTGACTATTGCCCACAGCCGAACGCGAAACCTATCGGAACTCACCCGCTCTGCCGATATTCTCGTGGCTGCAGTTGGGGTGGCGGACCTTGTCACGGGTGATATGGTCAAACCCGGGGCTGTTGTCATCGATGTAGGAATGAACAAAAAAGACGGTAAATTGGTTGGGGATATTGATCAAGCCTCTGTTAGCACGGTGGCTGGCTACTTAACACCCGTACCAGGCGGGGTTGGTCCAATGACCATCGCCATGCTGATGAAAAACACCTGGACGCTCTACCAACAGCATATTCTACAAGTGTGAC
>CAZZIY010000130.1:0-6209 GCA_964654525.1 uncultured Vampirovibrionales bacterium
AATCCCAATGTTCCAGAGGAATACGGCTGTCTGCCGTGAGAGGGTTAGCCACATATACCTGCTGGGCAAGCATGTGGGAGACCCGCTTTTTATCCTGAACGGTTTCAATCGAATCCAGGGAGCAAATCAGTTCCAGTAGGATATCGCGCGCTATCTCGATGGCTTCAGCATCTGTATCTACTCCCCATATAGAGGATTGACATAGGTTGTAGGCGCTCTCTTGATGGATTTTCCGTAAATAGACAAGCGCCTCGACCAGGAAAATACCACTCCCGCAAGAGGGATCAATCATTTTTGGGATTTTGGGCGTGTCTAACGCCTTATTCTCCTCATAGCGGCTGAGGCAAAACGCAGTGACCCACCGGGCTAGGGCCGGTGGTGTGTAATATATACCGGTATGAAGCGGGCGGGTCTGTTCAAAATCTACCGCCCGTTTGAGTGCCGTGTCTCGGGCTTTTTCTGCTTGCACGGAAAGTATCACTCCAACATCATGCCGAAATCATCAATATACGCTTAAAAAAGAAAAAGGTGTGTATCGTTCAATACACACCTCAATGAAGAAGAGAGAGCAAGCAAAAACTAAAAAAACTGATTAAAGCGGTTTAAATTGCGAGGAGACCATGGGCCAGCGCCTCTGTTGGGTAAAGGGCGCGGGCTTGAATTCCACGGAATCAAGTGCTTTCTGTGTTAAAAATGCTTTTTGCGGTTGTACTAAGACTCAAAAAGCCGCGATGACGCTAACACGATTTTGATTCTCCACCACCAATGACTGGGTTTACACACACACTAAAAACTCAGTGTCGGAAAGTGCTGTTTTTGTCAAAAAACGCTAACCACCTCCACCTGATAATGTCATTATGACCTGTATTATTTAAAAAACAATAGTCTAATTTTGCTCGCCTGATGGTATGTTACAGGTTTTCGCCCTGTCAATCAGCTCTGGATACGTGATGTATTCAGGATAGATTTTGAGTATATATCTTTCAGATAGGCTTTGCCGGCATTTCGTTACTTAATGTTTGTTTACGCCAGCGGCTTCTGCCAGCCCTTTCATCAGTCTGGTGTTCTCTACTGGCTTAGTTAAGCGAATCAGCCAGTTAGCGAAAGTATCAATCCGACTGAGAATAGGCTCTAAAAATGAGTGAGTAACTCTGGTATTGTTGGGCCCCATAGAGGTCAGTAGCCGCTGCATCCCTTTTTCAAAGAAGTTGATCGGCTGCTTTGCCATTCGGGGCAGTGCCAGTAAGGGAGCGATAATAATTAGCCCCAGGGTCAACGGTTTTAGGTAGACGTGACCGACTTGGTAGACGAGTTCGTCCATGGCCTTCTTAAATTGCTCTAAACCCTTAGTGGGTTCTCCCTCTTGTACCGTTTTATAGGCAGCCTTCATCTCAGGGAGATATTTCACAGCAGAAAAAACAGGAATTCCCATAAGGGCAAGTAAAAAGACGCCTTTGACCACGTGGGAATGATTTCTAAAGGCTGTGAGTAGTAATCCTATCCCTGTCCCCATAGCAATGGCACTGACGGCTTTAAAGGGCTTTTTGCGCCATTCTTCAAAATAACGGACAAAACCTAGCTCATAGCTGGGCCAAAAGTGCTTAGTAAAGTTTTTTGCAATAAAGGCGCGTTGAGACGGGATGGGATCGGGCTGGGTGTGCTGCAGAAAAGGACTAAAATGCCGTTGACGTCGTGCAACAACATCGCCCGCTTCTATCAGCTGACGAGAGCTGACAGGATACCCTCCGGGGATAGATTCTCCCGTTTTGTAAGCCTTAAGCTGCATAGTGGTTGTGGATCGATTCTATATTGAAAGGTTTTTGGCCTGTGTGAAATATACTCCATAAAACACCCTGAAGGGTTTTTTGTGCTAGTGCCTTGTTGGTAGTTCCGTAGGTCCTCTGTTTGGGTGATGCCACTGATTGGGTAGCGGCTCATAATAAGTTTAGGTCTTCGTGTGCTTGAGAGAGAAAAAAGATAGAGAGAAAAAACGAATTAACCAACAGGTGAAAACTTTGAGGAGTCCTTGGGTATGTCCAAAAAGCACGGAAATATCATCGCTATTTTCTCAGGTCTTTTCTGGAAGCGCCTTTGGGCGGAATGCCGGGCGCTGGCTGTTGAGAAAAAGGCAACGACTCAAGCTGAAGAAAGACAGCGCTTGCTGGATGATTCATTAACCATTATGGATGAAATCATGGCAAGCAAAGAGCAACGACAATCAGAGGCGCATGCCGGGCATGACACGATTCATACGGTTCTTGCTCACCGGTTGTTAGAGACCAAAGAGACGCGCTAGAGACCTGTTAGCCCCGGGGTCTTTTTGAAGGGTCTGTCTTTGATGGGCCTCTCGTATGAATTGCATGGTGTGAACGGGATTATGCGATAATAAAACGGTACCCACTGAGGGATACCCCGAAATGTGGCTGACCGTTTTTTTTGCTCTACACCTTTAAAACGGGAGTCCAGAACTCGCTTGGTCGCAATGTAAACCTACTGAAGGGCTTGCCCCTTGTGTTGGAAACAGCGCTAGATCACGGAGGACACCCACCTGTTGAAGAAACAGGAGTCAAAAAAGACCCAGCCACGCTTCAATTTCGGGGTCCTCTCAGTGATCCTTCCCTCTTTAGGACGGCTGCATGAACTTTATCCATAGTATCGCAGAGCATTCTGCCAATTCGCAGGTCGCCAATTTGCAGCCCGTCACTCTGCCTTTGGCAATGAAGTTGGCCGCTTTATTAAGACCCTTGGGTGTGGGGCGAGATACAACCGCCACTTGGGTGGGCCGGTCTTTCATGGAAGTGGGTGAGGCCGTTTTGTCGTATTTACCTGCCAGCTCGGCTAGAACCATTGCCTACTCTTTGCCCCCAGCACAAATGCTTAATTTGTTTCATCACGGATTCCAGCTTGATCCCGAGACCTTTACCCTCTTCTGTGAGGGGGTTCAAGACTTTAAACAGTCAGATGGTTCTTTTCTCTCTGCTGATGTGATCGACTGGGTGTCTGGCTATGCCCCTAATCCCGCTGATTTTGATCCGCTTGAAGGGCTGGCCACTCGGATGGCTGAATGGTGGCTGGAAGTGGGTCAAAAAAGTGGTTTAGAACAGAGCAAACCTTTCCTGAATCAGGACTATCAACAGGCTGTTTTTGAGAAAGCGGAGCGGATAGCCCTGTGGGTTTCTCGGGCGTGTGTGAATCCATCCATTCCATTTGGGGCCGGGCGTTTAATGCGGATGTTTGCCAGTAAGGCAATCATGATAGAAGGTTTAGGTAGTATACAGGTCTGGTGCATGCACCAAGCTGATGCCGCTGCAGCCTTATTGGGCAGAGAGAGTGACTACACTCTTGCTTGGCAGCATGAGCTGGCTTTCTGGGACGGACTCACTAAACGAATTAAGGCCGATCCTTTTCAATTTGCGCCAGAAAAATAATACGCGTGAAACTTTTTTCAAAGCCATTGCGTAAATCAAAATAGATGGCGCTTATGGCCGATTTTTATAATCTTAATTCGGAGATGTGAAGTGATGAAAGCGAAACAATACGTAATAACTGCCTTAGCAGTGAGTATTCTAATCATTGGTATGACGGGTATGACGCTGAGCTATGCTGATCCTGGTAATATTTCAGCCGCAGGAGCAAGCCCTTCTTTTGGGGGCGGACACCACAGACCTTTAGGGGGTTTTGGTGGTGATCGCGGTGGTGATGGTTTAAATTCCCAGCAAATGCAGCAACGACGTGCTGAAATAGAAGGTCGGCTGCAAAAAATGGGTGTCTCTCCTGAACAGTTGCAGCAGTTTAAAACCATGCACGAACAGAGTCGACAGCAGGCCCAAGCCCTGAAAGAACAAATCCAGCAACGACGGCAGGAATTTATGCAGTACATGCATAGTCCCAATGCCGATGAAGGAACCGCTTTGGCCAAACAGCAAGAACTCGGGCAATTGATGAATCAAATGCATGAAATGCGGATACGTTCTGTGTTTCAGATGAAAAAATTGCTGACCCCAGAACAGTTTCAAAAACTGATGGAGCGCAAACAACAAGGAGCCTCTGGTTTAGGGCAACGCTTGCAGGGAAGAGGGTTCTCTGCTAAAGGCGCTCAAGGTTCTGGCGGCGGTCGTGGTGGCCGGTTTACGGGTCGACGCTTTAATCAACAAGGAGGCAATGCTGGTCCAGCCTCCTCGTCATCAAACCCGAATGGCCCGGATTTAGGTCCAGGGCTCTAAGCTTTGTGATGGCTTTGACCTTGCTTGAACTTGCGGATGTTGACCTAATTGAACAGATTCGGTATCAGCCCGCAAAAGCCTCTGGGGCCTTTCGACAGTTGCTCTGTCGCTATCAAACTGCTGTATATCACTATATTGGCAGAATCTGCAGAGATGAATCCTTGGCCGCAGAGCTGACCCAAGAGGTGTTTATCCAGTGTTACCGGAAACTGGATTTGTTTGATCAGCGCCGAGCGTTTAAGCCCTGGCTCTTTCGCATTGCGACCAACATCACCATTTCAGCTCTCAGAAAGCAGCGCCCGACCGTTTCCCTCACCGCGTTGCAAGAAGAGGTCACATGGAGAGAGCCTGTTTCCCTGATACAAGAGGATCATGCCAATCACGTGGACCAACATATGGAAAACCAAGAAACGATCAAGGCCATACAAAAAGCCCTGAACAAGCTTGATCCCAAGTACCGTACTGTCCTTCTCCTTCGGTATAACGAGGATTTTAGCTACGAGGAAATCGCTGAAACTATGACTGTTCCTTTAAATACAGTCAGAACATGGGTAAAACGTTCTCGTGAAGCATTGAAACAATCTCTTCGACAGACAGAAAAGGAGATTCCCATTACATGACGCTTTCATGTTTTGAAATCCGCAAGCAACTCGATGACTGTTTAGGGACAACTACTCTGCCAGAACCACTGCAGATACACCTTACTGGTTGCCCCGACTGTCAGTCATACTGGCAAAAAGAGAATGCTCCAGAACAGCAGGCCTTTCATCAGGCCCTCGTCTCTGCGGTCCAATCACTGCCAGTGCTTGCTCCACTGCCTGAGAATTTTATCGAGCAGGTGGAAGCTCGCTTACACGAAAAAATACCCCAACCTCAAAAAGCCAAAGCATTACGGCAGGTATTTTCTAGTCCTGCCGCTCGCTCCTCAATAGCGGCTGGGGTACTATTGCTTGTTTTTGCTAGTACTGCCTGGCAGAGCAATATCCATAATAATCCTGATGCGCACTTTCAGCCAGAAGGTCGTGTCAGCCAGCAGCCTAAAATAGTTAGCGGGCTTGAAAGGATTGGATCACCATCACAGCTGCCGTCAGGCTCTGGTTCAGCCGAAACGGGTGGTTCAGGCGGTGCTTTGGGAGATTCCCCCTTTTGGCAGGAGCTGGAAGCAGAAGTCTCCTCTGAGGAAGACCCCTTGGCCATGGTGGTAGGATTTTAGCGGTTGGCTTTTAGGGCGCTTATTTCAGTTTTTGTATCAGGCTGAGCGTCTCTGGACCAGACAGTCGGTGACTGTCCTTGGTGGCGTAGCTGGTTGTGATAATCCCTCGCTTATCCACAATAAATAGTGAGGGCCAGGCAATGCCGTTTTTTGCCATATTGGCGATACCGTAGAGCTTGATAAGGGCTTTTTGAGGATCTGGTATAAGAGAAAACGTGATGCCATGCTCTCCAATGGTTTCCTGGGTATGGAGGTCGTCGTCGGCGCTGATACCAATCACTTCCGTGTTGTTTTTGTTAAAGCTATCCAGCAGGGTCTGAAAGCTTTCCAACTGCTTTCCGCACACATGGCAAAAGCTGCCCTGATAAAAAATGAGGATCACGTTTTTCTTTCCCCGAAAATCATTCAGGTGGACTGGTTTGCCGTTCCCGTCTCGTTCGCTGAAAACGGGGGCTTTCTGCCCAACGGGCACTGGGGTGAGAAACGTATAAGCCTCACTTAGTGTAACCAAAGAGGGCATTTTTAGGCTGCTATGAGACTCTGCATGGGCCTTTGGTGTTATAAAAAGAAACCAAAAAATGACAGCTGTTATGATACTGGCTGCCAGTACAACGATCATTCGGGCAGGAGCACTCAGTGAGGCGGCGTTCAGAGTTGATGAACCCCCAGAAGAATTATCAGCAGCGGGATCAGCATTATGGAGGGATACGTGCTCCTCAGTATTGTCGTCATGGGGCTCAGTCATGGGGATGCAACAACTTTCTGAGATAATC
>CAZZIY010000131.1:0-6186 GCA_964654525.1 uncultured Vampirovibrionales bacterium
AAAATAATTCAATAAAAAAATTTAAAATTGAATACAGTTGTTAGAAGATACGGCCTGATTGGCGACACTTTGAACGTTGTTGGGACCCTGAACCTGTTGCTGAACAACATTGGTGAGCGCAAGAACTTGCACCCCTATATTAGAGCCGCAATTACCATTACCACCGCCGCCGCCGGCATTATCGACTCCATTACTACCGCCGCCACCGGCGTTACCTCCACCATTGTTGGCAACACCCAAGGTGGGCTGGTTTAAAGTAATAAATGTATCAAAAAAACCGCTGGGGGCAGAAGAATCAAACTGGTGCCAGGTCATCGCAGAGCGACCGTCCGTGGGAACAATAAAATAGTTGGTGTTACCGGCAACCACAGAAAGGCTCGTATCACTGGCAGGGTCATTGTTTGTAAAAGATAATTTGATATACTGCGCTGCGGTTGAATTGGCAGACGGAGCATACCCATCATTGTTATTAAATGTGGCCAAATTACTGCCCACGCTCATCGTCATATTGCCTGGGTAATAAAACGTGGTGACGCCATTACTGGTGGTGGTTTTGACGGATTTATCTAACGAACTCAGCAGACTCACCATACCGTTAGGGTAAATCAAATTCCCATTGCTGTCTGTGGCGGTTAAATAGGGTTTACCGTATTTTAACTGAGTACCATAGGCAGCTGCTGAAATTCGGTTCATCATGCTCTGGGTTTGCTTGCCCCAGTCCTCGCTGTTGTTTTTCACCACCGTAGTGGCTGCTATTGAAGCAATAACACCCGTCACGGCAACGCTCACCATCACTTCTGCCAATGACATCCCTTTACTCGTCAGGGTTCGTGAGCAGAAAGTTTTGAACAAATTGATCGTGTTACGGAATAAATGGGCCATAAAAACCAACACCTCAGGTATTCACAGGGAAACTTCGAATTTAGCGAACGTTGTATTTTTAAAAAACGTTGTATGACTTTCTTCGACAAACATGGCTTGTTTCTGAAGGACACAGCCGATATGAGGTAACACAAACGTTACAGTTCATCAGAAGACAAGTCAGAAATATTACTCTGCCAGCGAGGCAGCGCTGGCCACAGTCAAGTCAGCACAAGTATTAATACTGTACAAAGAAGCTTTTTCTGTCGCTGATACTACCTTTGCTACATTGATGGATTCACTTACCGTGACGCTGGACAGTCCTAAAAGACAGACTGCACCGCCGCCAGCATCCACTACCGGTACATCCGCAACCGGCGCATCCACAACTGGCTCGACAACTTTGGCAGTGCCCAGATTGGGCTGGTTTTGTTGAATGTAAGTATCATAGAAACTTTTGGGGGCAGTGGACGGACTCGTCTGATACCAGGTTTGCACCCCTTGACCGCTGTTAGACACCATCACATAAGCAGCATTGCCGTTGGCAACTGACAATGTTGCATCAGCGGTAGGGTCTTGATTCGTAAACGCAAATTTTATCCATTGATTGGCCGTGGTTCCACTGGGAACAGCAAATGTATCATTGTTATTGACGGCAGCAAGCGTATTACCAGCACTTACAGTCAAACCACCGGCATAATAAAACGTGGTAACCCCCCCGTTGGTCGTTGTTTTCACGGAACGGTCCAAACTGCCCAATAGGCTTACCATCCCGTTGGGGTAAATCAAATTCCCATTGCTGTCTGTGGCCGTTAAATAGGGTTTGCCGTATTTCATTTGGGCACTGTAGGCGGCAGCCGCAATCCGATTAGACATCAGCTGAGTTTGCTTGCCCCAGTCCTCGCTGTTGTTTTTTACAACAGTGGTGGCTGCAAGTGACGCAATGACCCCAGTGACTGCCACACTCACCATCACTTCTGCCAGCGACATGCCTGCAGATGAGGATGATTGATGCATCAGTCTGCGGCAAGTTTTTTGAAGATTTTGAATCCAGTTTGCGGTCATCATCTTAACAGCCATCATCACAGAACACCCTCGTCGACGTTTGCTAAAAAATCTCTTATAGCGAGTATCGACATGTCCTCATTTTTCCTGAAGGGGTCTGTGACTTGTTCATTACAAAACTGTTACAAAAGGACGACTAAAACCCTTTGGATAACGATAATTTTGCAGAAGGGGCTAGTATCACCGAACTGGAAATACAATCATCCACAGCCATTGCTTTGACTGAAATTTTACTCAAACTTTGGCTGTTGAGCTTTACATTGGATACAGCTGAGACGGTGATGCTACTGAGTGCCAGCACATTGATGCTATTGCTACAGTTTCCACCACCGCCGCCACTCACAGGGGTCACATCACTGGGTTGTTCACTAGCCGGGGTTGAGGGGGATACTGAATTGACAGCGGTCAACACAGGTTGGTTTTTCACACGGTAGGTATCGTAAAAAGAAGCGTTCGGGTACAAACTGGGCGAATACTGATTCGCCGTCAGGATGGCTTGGGAGCTAGAAGGCAATATGAAATAACCTGCATTGCCGTTTACCACTGACAGAGTGGGATCTTTTGTGGGATCCTGATTGCTGAACGTTAATTTAAACCATTGGTTTTGACTTGTGCCAGAGGCAATTGAAAACCCATCATTATTTCCATTGCCCACCCCGGCGATAGCCCCCACACTAATTTGCATATTACCGGGATAATAAAATGTGGTTACTCCGTTGCTGGTGGTGGTTTTGACGGATTTATCCAAGGAACCCAGCAGGCTCAGCATTCCGTTGGGATAAACTAAATTACCATTGCTGTCTGTCGCTGTTAAATAAGACTTACCGTATTTCAATTGCGCACTGTAGGCGGCCGCAGCAATTCGGTTGAGCATCAATTGGCTTTGCTTGCCCCAATCTTCACTGTTGTTTTTTATCACCGTGGTGGCTGCTAATGAAGCAATCACCCCAGTAACCGCCACACTTACCAATACTTCTGCCAAACTCATACCTGAAGTGGAGCCCTGTAAATAACCATTCTTTTTTCGGCTCACCTTCCCTGTCATAATCCATGAATAGAGCCCAGAGAAAACGCCAGAAACAAAACGGGTCAGCAATGAACCAATCAATGAAATCATCATTGTTTTAAACATCCTCACTTCACGGTGTACTAACCTGACTGAGTTGTCATTATGTATGTAGTTATGATGTATGGTGAGACTATCTCTGGTGTTTACCCCAGTTTTTAATCTCCGTATTTCTATATCGACCGTTTGGTATAAAAGCTTGAGGGTCTCCCGTCAGAAATTTTGAGAAACGTTACATTGTTATACAAGCTTGCCTTAAGGAAACTCCTTTGAACCAACAGACTCACCTCTTGTCCACTGATAAACATTCGGGGAAAAGCCTTTGGGATATTTCTATTCCCATTCAATCGGGGATGGTCCAGTGGCCAGGTGACCCGCTCGTCCAGATTGAAACCACATTGGATGTTGATAAAGGTGACCCAGCGACTGTCCGGACACTTACGTTGGGGAGCCACACAGGAACCCATGTGGATGCGTTTTCGCACTTCAACCCGGCCAAAGGCTCTCTGGATGTCATGGATTTGTCGCCATATTTGGGCAAGGCCTTGGTGGTGAGAATACCCGATGTTCTTGAGATCACCGGCCCCCTACTTGAGGAGAGTATTGCCGGCATGTTAGACCTCAATATTCAGGATTTACGAGGACAGCGCCTACTCCTAAAAACAAAAAACTCAGATACCCCCTGGTTTAAAAGCGCCTTTGACCCTCAATTTTGCCATCTTCATCCCAGCTGCGTGCCTGTCCTTGAGAAATGGGGGCTCTCTCTTATTGGGATTGATTATCTTTCCGTGGAGGGCTACCACGTCAGCGGGGCCCCAACGCATCATGCACTGATTGAAGCGGGGATTTACATTTTAGAGGGGCTTTATTTGGGAGAAGTCGACCCCGGATGGTACGAGTTGCTTTGCCTTCCCCTAAAAATTCATCAAGGTGACGGAGCCATGGCCAGGGCCGTTTTGCGCGCGCTATAATAAGCGCTGATATTAAGAAGGGCAAACCTGTTCTGATGCAACTTGCCGCTCAAGCAAACGCCAACGTGTTAACCTCGCTCGAAGCACGCCCGCTCATCGCGATTATTCGCGGTAAAAACTCGATGTCTGTTGCTTCTCTCCTCTGGCTCGGAAAAGCCATGATAGACCTTGGAGTCCGACACCTGGAAATCACCCTCACCACGCCCGAAGCCTTGACCCTGATTACGACACTATGCGATTACCGAGACAGCGTAGAAAATGTAAAGGGCTGCCTGATTGGGGCTGGATCTGTTCTCTCACTTCAGCATTTTACGGATGCCATGGCCGCTGGGGCTGATTTTTTGGTGTCTCCTGTTATCGATACAGACCTTTTGGAATTTGCCCAGAACCATCACACCTTGCTGATTCCTGGTGCGGCAACGCCCAGTGAGATTTACCACGCACATAAACTAGGATGTCCCCTAGTGAAAGTATTCCCCGCCTCCACACTCGGTGGAGTAGAATACATTAAAAGTATCTTGGCGCCGATGCCGTCTCTTAAACTAATTCCCACTGGAGGGATTATGCCTAATGATTACCACCCTTACCTAGCAGCGGGGGCCTTTGCAGTCGGGCTGGGTTCCCAGTTACTCCCCCCCAAGTGCTTAGAAACCCAAGATACTGCCGCCCTAAAAAAAGCACTTGCCCCCCTGCTTGAACCCAGAATAGACAGGGCTACCGTATGACCTTACTCAGCAAAACCCGGCGCGAGCAATCCCCAGAAGCAGATGCGCTGAGAATGGGTTGTGGCTGGAGCCGGCGCGACACTGATCAACCTTGGGTCCTGATTGAAACAACAGCTGGCGATTCTCACCCAGGCTCCAAACATTTGGGAGAGTTATCTAAATATGTCGAAAAAGGGGTGATTACCTCTGGTGCGGCACATGCACACTACACGTGCACAGATATCTGTGACGGGATTGCCCAAGGCACAGCGGGGATGGATTATTCATTGCCCTCACGAGAAGTGATGGTGATGGCATCGGAAATGCATGCCAATGCCGGACATTTTGACGGGATCGTCTTCCTCTCTGGCTGCGATAAATCACTGCCAGCCCATTTAATCGCAGCGGTTCGACTAAACCGACCCAGTATTGTTGTGCCAGGGGGCGTGATGGACTCTGGACCAGACGGGAGCACACTGGAAGGGGTGGGAACTGCTTATGCTCAAAAACGCCGCGGGGAGCTAGATGAAGCCGCTTTTGAATTTCTTCGCCAGGGTGCCTGCCCCAGTACGGGTTCGTGTGCATTTTTTGGAACGGCTGCGACCATGCAGATGCTATCTGAAGTGATGGGCTTTGCCCAACCAGGCAGTGCACTGATTCCCTCGCATCTCAACGCGCTCAAACAAGCAGCTACAAGTGCAGGAGAGCGCATTTCCGGACTCATTCAAGAGGGGCTTACAGTTGATAAAATTTTCACCCCAGATGCTTTATACAACGCCTTGGTGGTGCACGCGGCAACAGGAGGTTCCACCAATGCCCTCATTCATCTGGCTGCAATGGCATTAGAGGCAGGGATTCCATTTTCGTACGAGATGATTAACGACATTAACGCCCGTGTGCCGTTTATTCTAAACCTAAAACCGTCCGGCAAATTCAACTGCAATATGCTCTGGTACGCTGGGGGGATACCACGACTCATGAATGAACTGACCCCCTTTCTCAGACTAGAGGCACTCACTGTGACTGGATTAAGCTGGCAGGAAAATCTGGATATCCTAGAGAGAATGGGGCATTTCGAGAATATGCCGCGCTTTCTCAGCAACTACGGGGCCACAGTACGCGATCTGATTCTACCGATTGAATCACCCATTCGACCGCGAGGGGCAATTCAAATTCTCTACGGCAATATCGCCCCAAAAGGGGCTGTCCTAAAAGTGTCTGCCATGAAAGAAATCACAGAATTTACTGGCAAAGCCAGAGTGTTTAACAGACAAGCAGACGCCCTTGAATCGGTTTATCAAGGGAAAATAAACCCAGGGGATGTTCTGGTGATTCGCTATGAAGGGCCCAGAGCTACTGGAATGCCAGAACAGTTTTATCTTACGGAGGCGATCGCCTCCAACCCACTGCTTGCAACCAGTACATGCCTGATTACTGATGGTCGTTTCTCGGGCGCCACAAGGGGACCCGCCATTGGCCATGTTTCTCCAGAAGCGCAAGACGGGGGGCCTATTGCCTT
>CAZZIY010000132.1:0-6143 GCA_964654525.1 uncultured Vampirovibrionales bacterium
CCGCCTTAAAACTGCAACATTTGTAGTAGTTGATATGGCTATCTCGTTACAATTGCTCGTTACAAATGTATGTTTAGATCACTTCGAAGTATCACAAGGAGCCTCTTTTGGCTGATTTCGTCAATCATCTTGGCTCTCGCGCCATTGTCAGCAGAATGAAACGCCTGGTTGAGCGCATGCATCAGGATAATGCGGTTATCTTTAAGGAAAGGCAGATCCCCTTTGAACCACGTTGGTTTTTGCTGCTCTCTCTGCTGGATACACAGCCTAAACTGGGGATTATGGAGATAGCCCGGGAACTAAAGCTGGCTCATCCCACCGTGGTGGTATTGGTGAACGAGATGATTCGGGAAAAAGTGGTGTCTTCAGTGGTGGATAAACAGGATAAGCGCAAACGGTTGCTGTCTCTTACCAGTAAGGGCCAGCAAATGTTAAAGGACGTCAAACCCCTCTGGCAGGATATGACCGCAGCCGCCAATCAGCTCATTCTGGATACTGGGTATGACGTGATTTCCGTGTTAGCTGCTTTAGAGCAGGCCTTGGACCGTGAGAGTTATGCTGGTAGAATTCGCGGATTTATTTCAAAAAGAGAGTACGATGCCATTGAGATACTTGAATTCCAGCCGGATTTTGCTCCTGCTTTTCGCCAACTGAATGAGGCGTGGTTGAAGGAATATGAGTATGCCCTAGAGCCTTATGATGAACAAGTACTGTGTGATCCTAAGCGATATATTGTTGAACCCGGCGGGATGGTTTTTTTTGCAACCCTCCAGAATACGATTGTTGGTACATGCGCGGTTATCCCTCACGGGGATGGTCGTTTTGAATTAAGCAAAATGTGTGTCGACCCTGCTTACCAGGGCCGGCAGGTCGGAAAAAAATTAATCAACACTGTGAACGAGTGGGCCACCGCGCAAAAGGGGACGGTACTGTTTTTGGAAACCACCCATAAGCTGGAACGTGCAATCCATCTATACAGAAAGGTAGGCTTTGAAAGTAAGCCCTTCCCTCAAAAATCTCACTACCATCGAGCAGAAGTCTATATGGATAAAAAATTATAGTATTTTGCTTCTTGTGTGAGAGAGTTCATTTTGAGAAGCCTTGAAAGCATGTATGCTCTTGTAATATTGAGAACTCAATCAGAAATTTTGATTGATATGGATATAGAAAAGGATTTACCCAGATGATGAAGTCTCGACTCAACCAGCAAGCAGTCACTGTACTTGCTCTGATGGCAGTCAGTTCTACTCCCTTTGCTGTTTTTACCCCTGCATTTTCGGAAAATCCAGCTAAATCCAATCAGTTTTGGTGGCCACAGCAACTGGATCTCTCCCCTCTGCGACGTCACAATGCTACGTCAAATCCTTTTGGTCCTCAGTTTAACTATGCCAAGGCCTTTAAGAGCTTGGATCTCGCTGCTGTCAAAAAAGATATCCAAAAAGTTCTGACCACCTCTCAAGACTGGTGGCCGGCAGATTACGGCAACTACGGTCCTCTGTTTATTCGGATGGCATGGCACAGTGCTGGGACGTACCGTGTTTCTGATGGTCGAGGTGGGGCTGATGGTGGACAACAACGATTTGAACCCTTAAACAGCTGGCCGGACAATGGAAATTTGGACAAAGCCCGCCGTTTACTCTGGCCGATCAAACAAAAATATGGTGAAAAGCTCTCTTGGGGTGATTTGATGGTGCTGACAGGCAACGTCGCTTTGGAAAGCATGGGCTTTAAAACCTATGGGTTCGCTGGCGGCAGAGCCGATGACTGGGAGCCCGATCTGGTTTACTGGGGACCTGAAGGCAAATTTCTGGCTGGCAAAAGACGAACTGCTGATGGGAAGCTTGAAAACCCTTTGGCCGCTGTACAAATGGGGCTTATCTACGTTAATCCAGAGGGACCAAATGGGAATCCTGATCCACTGGCTGCGGCAAAAGACATACGCGAAAGCTTTGGCTTGATGGCAATGAATGATGAAGAGACCGTGGCATTAATTGCTGGTGGACACACCTTTGGTAAAGCTCATGGCGCTGGAGATCCGTCCAAATGTATGGGACCAGAACCGGCTGCTGCTGGCTTAGAAGAACAAGGGCTGGGCTGGAAAAACAGTTGTGGTTCTGGAAACGCAGGTAATACAATTACCAGTGGGTTAGAAGGCTCTTGGTCGTTCAATCCCACGGCCTGGACCATGCAGTATTTCGATAATCTCTTTCACTACGAGTGGGTGCAAACCAAAAGCCCTGCCGGGGCTACACAGTGGATTCCTTCTGATCCTGCTGCGGCTAATCTCGCATCCGACGCGCATGACCGTTCGAAACGACATGCTCCGATTATGTTCACCACGGACTTGGCGCTGAAGTTTGACCCGACCTATCGTGAAATTTCGCGTCGTTTCCAGGCAAATCCAGAGGCATTTCGTCTTGCCTTTGCCAAAGCCTGGTTTAAACTCACACACCGGGATATGGGACCTCGTACTCGCTATATCGGCTCTGAAGTTCCGAAAGAAGTGTTGATTTGGCAAGACCCCGTGCCGTCAGTCGATTACAAATTGATTGGTGAGAGCGATATTGCGTCTCTCAAAAAGAACATTTTGCAGTCCGGTCTCACCGTTCCAGAACTGGTAAGAACCGCCTGGGCTTCTGCTTCTAGCTTTAGGGCAAGCGATCTTCGAGGCGGCGCCAATGGGGCTCGGATACGGCTCGCACCTCAGAAAAACTGGCCTGTGAATAATCCGGCAGAACTTCAGAAAGTGTTGCCGGTTTTAGAAAAAATCCAAAAACAGTTTAACGAATCCAACATTGCCAAAAAAGAGGGTACTCAGGTCTCTTTGGCGGATGTGATTGTTTTGGGTGGCGCAACAGCCATTGAACAAGCTGCAAAGCAAGGTGGTGTCTCAATTCGAGTTTCCTTTAAGCCCGGACGCACGGATGCTACTCAAGCTCAAACCGATGTGAATTCATTTGCGGTCCTGGAACCAAAGGCAGACGGATTCCGTAATTTTACGGCAGATACAGTGAGTACAGATACCTCACTGCGTTCACCTGCGGAGTGGTTGGTTGATCGGGCTAGTTTGTTAAACCTCACTGTGCCAGAAATGACAGTGTTGGTCGGTGGATTAAGAGCCTTAAATGCCAACACGGATCATTCAGCCCATGGGGTTTTGACCAACAGACCAGGGACACTCAGCAATGACTTTTTCGTGAATTTGCTTGATATGTCGACCCGGTGGGAAAAATCCGTCGATACCCCTGGCTTATACTTAGGTTCTGATCGTAAGAGTGGTAAACAAAAGTGGACGGCCACCTCGGTGGATCTCCTTTTTGGATCTAACTCCGAGTTAAGGGCTGTGGCAGAAGTATACGCATATAACAACTCGAAAGAAAAATTTGTCCGAGATTTTGTCGCTGCATGGTCCAAAGTGATGGAACTAGACCGCTTCTAAACTCAAGACAAATTAAACACCCGAGAAAATTAAACAAACATGGGCTGATTTAAAACAGCCCGTGTTGAACGGGCTATCGTATTGCTTATTTCCTTTTATCGTAAAACCCCTTGAGCTGGGGTTCTCCACTAAATAAATCCGCATGGCTCACGGGAAAACCTATAGAATCTATTGATTTAGCCCAACCGATTTTTTTGTTAGCCAGCTGAATCTTAACCCACCAGACCCGTTTCCCAGGTCTTACAAGATCGTAAATATCTAATTTAGGATTGCAGTCTCCCATACCTGGGACGACACAATAAATGGTATTGTCTTCGTAGAATCGACCGTCGTGCCATGTTCGAAAGATAGCTTCCCCAAGATAGGTGAGAACATAGATAGGCTGATTTGCCGTGTAATGGTTAGGATTATTATTGTCTGTTGAAACAGCGTTGGGTTTTATTTTCAAAATATCTGGCAGCGTATGAACTTCCCCTGTTAGTGACTTGATATTACTCCCTTTCTGAGCAATGCCAATGACGTGCTGGCCATTGACTTTATCATAGAGCGGAAAATCACTTTCAACACGCCAGAAACCGTAAAAACACCCCTCATAAGGGCAGGCACCTTTATCGATAAAAATAGTATTGGCAAAAATTGGAAGGCGTTTATTTTTTTTAATGTCGCTTGCAAGACTTGGGCAAAATAATGACATTAATGAACAAAGGGTTATAGATAGGCCTATAAACTGTAATTTTTTAGTTATGAGTACCATAAGGGGAACCTTAAAATTTTTAGATGACAATCATTCAATCCTAAAATTTAATAATTGAAGAGAGAACAATCAGGTTGCCTTTAACCACATTGCCACTTAAATCTTTGGCGAGTCGTTGCAATACATTAAAAAAGCCATAATCCGGTATGGACTGTTGAACAGTTTGAATAGTCTCCCCGGGGAGGTTATGATGAACAATTCCTTGTGAGGCATCAATCCAGTCCGCTTTACGAATAGCGTTGACGACATCAACGGATTGTTGATCAAACAACAAATTTTGATACGGTGTAATTTTGTGATGCCAATGAATAGCCGCCACTAATACATCAGGGTTTAATCCCCATTGTTTCTCTTCATTATCTTTGAGCGCAAGTGATTCAGAGGGTGTTAAATATTCCAGTGCTTGATGGGTCCACAGTCCAATGTCATGATAAGCAATGGCTGTTTCTACCAGAGTTCGATAGGATTCATCAGTTTTTGGATAAGAGAGGTTAAGAAAATGCATTGCATACGTTAGTACACGGTAAACATGTCCTCGGTAGGCGTCGTAATCGTTTTTAAAAACGTCCTTGTAAGAGGTTAAAATTTTCTCAATGTGAGGGCTATCAGAGAAAATAGTGATGGGTTTTTCTTTAATTTTGTTCATGTCTTTTGTGTCGTTTTATTCGTTGAACGTTTATTTAACCGCTAAAATGACATTGAATTATAACATACTGTTTCAGCCGTAGGTTAAAACAAATATGGATAGCGATATGACATAATAGTTTTTTATTGATGTTACTCAGATTTATTTCTTCCCGTGGGGAATTCTATTGCAACGCTTTTACTGTCAATGGGGTCGTTATTTAGCAGTGTCTACAAGGTAATGAGAAAAAAATTTTTACTATAAAACCAGCGTTGCTCCCCTTTCTGAGGACTTGATATCTTTGACAGAAATATAAGTACTAGGGAGCGTTCAAAATGCTGTCCCCGGTTTTGACAATTCGCATACAGGAGACTGTGACAGTCGTGCTACAGTTTAACTGTTCTAGAAGTCTATTTCTAAAGGGAATGGTGTGCCTCATAGTGTGCTTCATAGCAAGACGAACTGGGATTGGCGATCACTGGGAACGTGGGTAGATATGCACTACTACCCCCAAGGTCTGGAGGTGATCCTCTCAGGTCCCAGACAAGTTGACTGGTTCTGGTGTCTCCCTTTTGTATTTCTCCATTTGGGCTGCCTGATGGTTTTTTGGGTGGGTTCTAGCCCTGTGGCAATTGCTGTAGCTGTATTACTCTATTTTATTCGTATGTTTGCCATCACGGGCTTTTACCATCGTTATTTTTCACACCGGTCGTTTAAAACATCTCGTTTGATGCAATTTGTGATGGGTGTTTGGGGGATGACCTCTGTCCAGAAGGGACCTTTGTGGTGGGCGGCGCATCACCGTGAACATCACCGCAAGTCTGATTTGCAGGATGATACCCATTCTCCCCAGCAGTGTGGTTTTTGGTGGTCTCATATTGGCTGGATAACCTGTGCTGCCAATATACCTACTCGTTACGAACGGGTTAAAGACCTAGCCCAGTATCCTGAGCTGGTTTTTATCAATCGCTTCGACTGGCTGGTGCCCTTACTCTATGCACTTTGTCTAATGGCTCTGGGAGAGGTGCTTCATCAGTTTTTCCCCGCCCTCCATACCAGTGGCTTGCAAATGCTGGTTTGGGGCTTTTTTATCAGCACAGTGGTCCTGTTTCACGGCACCTGTTCGATCAATTCATTGTCTCATGTGTGGGGAGGCCAACGCTTTGAAACCGGGGATATGAGTCGAAATAATTTTTGGTTGTCTCTAATCACCCTGGGTGAAGGTTGGCATAATAATCATCACCATTATCAGGGTTCCGTTCGCCAAGGTTTTTTTTGGTGGGAGATTGATATGACTTATTACGTTCTCAGACTGATATCCTTAT
>CAZZIY010000133.1:0-6104 GCA_964654525.1 uncultured Vampirovibrionales bacterium
AGCGCAATCGTTCTCTTGAATATCAAAATAAATGGGGATTCAGCAGCCATGGCCTCCTTACTGGGATTGATCGAAAAGAAGCGCGACGGGCTTGCCCACACCGCAGCCGAGATTGATGCCCTTGTCCGCGGGTTTATGTCCGACGAGCTGAAAGATTATCAGATGGCCGCCTGGCTGATGGCTGTATGCACTCGGGGACTGTCTCTTGATGAGACTGCCTGGCTCACTGAGGCTTACGTTAACTCTGGTCGAAGCTTGGATTTGTCGAATGTGCAAGGGATTGTCGTTGATAAACACAGCACTGGAGGCGTGGGAGACAAAACCACTTTGGTACTTGTACCATTGATGGCTGCTGCAGGGCTTAAAGTGGCCAAGCTCTCCGGGCGCGGATTGGGCTTTACGGGTGGCACCATTGATAAGCTGGAATCCATTCCAGGGTTTAGGGTCAGCCTAAGCAATGCAGAATTTGTGTCACAGTTACAAGGCATTGGCCAAGCACTTTCCAGTCAAACCAGTGACTTGGCTCCAGCGGACGGAAAAATTTATGCCCTGCGCGATGTCAGCGCGACCATCCCGAGCATTCCGCTGATTGCCGCATCCGTGGTCTCCAAAAAAATAGCTGCTGGCGCTCAAGTGATTGTGCTGGATATCAAGGTCGGCGAAGGGGCCTTTATGAAGACTCAGGCACAGGCCCGGGAACTTGCCTCAGTCTGCCGATCGGTCGGTGAACGACTGGGTCGTTCAATTTCTACGGTGATTTCTTCAATGGATCAACCTTTGGGCTTGGCCATTGGCAACAGTCTGGAAGTTCAAGAAGCGATTCTCACCTTACAGGGGAAAGGACCCGAAGATCTTGAGGCCTTGTGCTTAAAACTAGGTGCTGTAGCCCTATACGGTGCTGGCCAAGTGGGCGATATCGCCACAGGCGAGCAATTACTGTTTGACTGTCTCAAAGACGGCCGAGCACTGGAACAATTTAAGGCTTTGCTCAAGGCACAAGGGGGAGAAGAGGCACTGTCAATTTTGGAAGAACCTATGCTGCTCCCGCAACCCTCTCGGGTAATGTTGGTTCCCTCTCCGTCTTCAGGATATGTCAATGCCGTGCATAGTTTAGGGATTGCTCAAGCAGCCAAAATGATGGGGGCCGGCCGAACCCATAAAGACAGCCCCATTGATCTCAGCGTCGGCGTGGTGCTGAAAAAGAAGATTGGCGATTGGGTTGATGAAGGCGAAGCACTGGCAGAGCTCCATATCGGCAACAAACCCCAAAAAGAAACACCAACCGATCCCAGTGAAGCCCTCCAGGTGATTCAGGAAAGCGTTGATATCCAGCCAACGCGAGGACAGATTCCCCCTTTATTTGATACCATCGAACTGGGGGCTGTTTACAGAGTTCGGCAACATTAAAGAAAGCCGTTTTTTAAAACAGTTTCTGTTGAACCGGGTCTGCTTCAAAAAGCTCTCCGACTGAACAATCCAGGACATCGCACAGGCGGTCCATATTGTCGTAACTGGGCTGTGTTCGCCCGCTCGCCCATGAGTAAACCGTTTGCTGCGGCAGCCCCATCTGCTTGGCCAACTTGTACAAGCTCCAGCCGTGTTTGTCTTGGGCGACTTCTTTAATTTTTATTTTCATGTCGGCAAGCACTTCATTTTTGCAAGCTCTTTATCATTTCAAGCACGTTATCTTGCCCAATATTATACATTTTATTGAGGAGGAGTTATTGATGTGGAGAATTTTATTGTTGAAGCGTAACGGAGTCCAGAAGCCCTCCGTCCACGCCAATCGCCTCAATTTTCAGCGACTGAGCCGTGGCGCTAAGCAATAAGAAATGATGGCGGCTGAGACGGTTCTCTGATCCAGGTTCTGGACTATCGAACTGCCGCAGACTTGCCCCACCTCCACCGGAGACAATATAGGTAACATGATTAACTGGCTGGAACCTTTCATAGTCGTGATCATGCCCGCATAGATACAGAGACACATGAGCTTCTTCCAGAATCGGTTTTAACGTCTCGCTTAGCGCTTTTGAACTCCCGTGTTTACCAGAAGAATAGACTGGGTGATGGGCGTACACCACTTTCCAACGGGCGTGAGATTCAGACAGAGCTTGTCGCAGCCATTGTTGCTGTTGTTTATCATGATGGAACGTGTTGGTATCCAGGGCAAAAAAATCGACCCGAAGCGGATCTTGCCCCTTGGAAAAGGCATAATAGCGTCCTGGCATTTTAAAGTATGCGATTTGCGCTTGGGCAAATCCAGCAATCACATCGTGATTACCCAAAACGGGATAAAACCCAACACCACGGTCCCAAAGCGGGGCATAGGGGGTTTCAATTCTATCTTTGGCCAGCTTTTTGATATTACCAATCGGGTAGATGTTATCTCCCAGAGATAGCATAAACTGGTACGGCGTGTGCTGGTAGGTTTCCCAGAGACGCTCTGCTACTTTTTGCTGAGCTTGCATCCCAGAGCCAAAATCACCCATGGCAACCCACCGCAAAGTTTCGGACGGTCCTGCTTGCTTAGGCTCTTGAGCCCCGGGTAGTTCCAAAACGACCAAGCAAAGCAATAGAGTTGACATCAAAACAATGCTAAGCTGACGGAAAGAGCGTAAAGAGAAAAAATCGTGTGCTTTCATCAAAAAATTGCGTGCTTTCATTACGTGGCGTTATTGCGGTGTTAAACAAACTACCCTGATATTACCCTGATATTGTTTGCACAACCTAAAAAAGATTGCATAAAAATAGGGGCCACAGAAAATAGGGGCTACAGTATGACCCTTGCAACAAAAATACGGCTTGTGTTACATTGACCCTTCCAGATGACTGATTGCCTCGTGGCAGCTCATGTGTGATAACACCCTTTCATTTCCAGTGGATACTCTCAATTTAAAGGACCCGCGTATTTCTTATGACTAAAGATTTTCGCTCCAGCAGCAGCTCTCGTTCCGGAAAGCCTTCTTCTGAGCCCAGTGATAGCTCCCGCTCAGGAAAAGATAAAAACAAAGATCGTCTCAACCCACAGGCCGCAGCGGCAACTGGTTCTGGCGATAGCGAGTGGGTTGAGAAAGTCATTCAAATCCGCCGCGTTACCAAGGTTGTTAAAGGCGGTAAAAAGTTGAGTTTCCGCGCCGTTGTCATTGTGGGCAACAACCACGGGATGGTCGGGCTTGGTATTGGCAAGTCTAATGAAGTGATTGGCGCCATCCAAAAAGGGGTTGCCGATGCCCGTAAAGGGATGGTGACAGTGCCTATCCACAAGAAAAGCATTCCTCATGCCATTCAGGCCAAAGCTGGCGGCAGTATGGTAGTCCTTCGTCCCGCTTCTGAAGGGACTGGTGTTATCGCCGGTGGTGCGGCTCGGGCTGTTTTGGAATTGGCTGGTGTGGAAAACATCTTGGCCAAATCGCTCCGCTCCAACTCTCCCTTAAACGTCGCCAGAGCCACACTTAGAGGACTTTCTGAGCTGAGAACATTTGAGGAGATTGCCCACACGCGCGGTCTCAGTGTTCGCGAGATGTTGAACTAGTTTTATCCTTTAGTTTTAAGCCCTAACCAGAGAAAGATCCACGCTGATGAGCGAGTCACCTGCAAAAAAAGTAAAAATCACCCTCAACAAAAGTCTGATTGGCCGTCCTGATAAGCACCGAAGAGTGGCTTACGGGTTGGGCTTGAAAAAAACATCAGACAGCACCGTGTTGGCAGAAACCGTTACCATTCGGGGCATGATCAACACCATTTCTCACTTATTGACCGTGGAGGCTGTTTAACGCCATGCCAAGAAAAGCGAAATCAGAATCTAATACTGCCGCTCCAGCCATTACGCTGAGTGATCTTCGTCCCGCTGAAGGTGCCACCAGAGAAAAGCTGCGTGTCGGTCGCGGACGAGCTACCGGTGCCGGTAAAACCTGTAACCGCGGACACAACGGCGAAGGCCAGCGCTCTGGTCGTTCTGCCAAACGTGGTTTTGAAGGCGGTCAAATGCCTGGTTACCGTAAACTACCAAAAATTGATGGATTTCAACTGGTGAATCCCCGACGTTGGTTAGAGCTGAACGTACGGGATCTAGAAGAAATCTTATTGCCTGAAGAAGACGAGTTGACCTTTTCGCTGCTGAAAGCCAGAGGGCTGATGAAAGTCTGGATGGATGGTGTTCGCATTCTGGGCAACGGAGATTGCAAGCGCAAACTGACGGTCCACGCTTCTTATGCCACCGCAGGGGCACTCAGCAAAATTGAAGCCGCCGGCGGAAAAGTGGTGATTGAAACTTGTGACAAGTCCGTCGCTGGTTAAGCTCGCTTTTTACAACGCCACGTTTGACATATAATATTGCCCACTGAGTTTTAGCACTAAGTGATACTTTCTGGGTGATACTTTGGTGCTTTTCCGTGTGCGACATTGTTTTTTGATAAGGACTGCCCACCGTGCCTGCCGCCTCCAAAAATCCTCTCCCCGACTTGATGGCCATGTTTCAGTCTTCCGGGTTGAAAGAAAAGTTACTCTTCACACTAATGATGATTGGTGTTTACCGCCTGGGTGTGCAAATTCCCGTATGGGGTGTGACCCCGGAAGGACTTACCTTTTTGGCAAAAGGCGGACTGGGCGGCTTTTTGGACATGTTCTCTGGCGGAGCACTGGCGCGCTTATCATTACTGGCTCTAGGGATTGGTCCTTACATCACCTCTTCAATTATTATCCAGCTGCTTACCGCAGTCATTCCCGCTCTCGAAGAGATGCAAAAAGAGGAAGGCGAAGCCGGTCGGCGAAAAATATCCCAATATACGCGGTATTTCACGATTGTTCTGGCTGGATTTCAGGCATTTTTCGTGGCCTCCTTGGCCGTCAATCACCATGCTTTGCAGCCGGGAGTGGATCCGGCCATCTTCTACCCCTTAACCATTCTGGCACTCACCACAGGGTCCTTATTTGCGCTGTGGGCGGCTGAGTTAATCACCGAAAAAGGAATTGGCAACGGGGCCTCACTGCTTATTTTCATCGGGATCCTCTCAGGGATTCCACTCTACGCTCAGCGAACAGCCACACTGGTTTCTGGGGATAGCCATTTATCGCTAAATCTGGTGATGCTGCTAGCCATTTATGTGGGTGTCATTTTTCTGATCATTATTCTGCAAGAGGCCAGCCGAAAAATTTTTATTGTCACCGCCAAAAGACAGGTAGGCAATAAAATTTACGGCGGACAAAATACGTACATTCCCTTCAAAATCAATCCAGCCGGTGTGCTACCCATCATCTTCACCTTTGCTTTCTTGGCCTTCCCCACCACCGTGATGCAGTTGATTCCAGCTGGGGTGAAAACAGTGGGTGCGGCTGCTCCGCAAGCAGCTGGATTTGATTTTATGGCAACTGTGCAGCCCGTTTTGGCTGAGGTTTCGCTGTTTTTCAAGCGGTATTTCACCTTTGGCAGTCCGCTCTATATTCTGGTGGAGTTCTTGCTGATTATCGGGTTTACCTTCTTCTATGCCTCTATCACCCCGAGCATGCAGCCGAAAGAGATTGCCGATCAGCTCAAAAAATACGGCAGTGCCATTCCGGGGATTAAACCCGGAAAGCCAACCGCCGACAAACTGAATGAAGTGCTCACCCGGACCACTTTTATTGGCGCTGTGGCCTTGGCTGTAGTGACGCTGATTGCCAGTTCTGCCACAACACTGACCGAAATTACGACTCTTCGAGGGCTTGGGTCCACCTCACTGATTATTTTGGTCGGAGTTGCCTTAGATACGGTCAATCAAATCAAGGTAAATCTTATGGCCAGACAATACGAAGGTTTTTTAAAGTAATGGGGATTTTTAAAATAATGGGGAGTGAAACGATAGGGGGAAGACATGATGGCCGGAGTATTCAGTCACTCTGTAGGGCGATCCAGCTTGATACGCCTTTTTCGTTCCTGTATTACTAGGAGACCGCAAGCGATGGAAAACCAACCCAATGAGACCCATACCAACGCCCTGAACGGCAAACAGCTTTTTCCCTTTATTGCCCCACCGAACGGGGGCAAGGGAACTCACACCGCCATCCTATCCACGCATTTCAACTTACCCATTGTCGATATGGGAGCCTGTCTGCGGGCCATTGTTCGC
>CAZZIY010000134.1:0-6069 GCA_964654525.1 uncultured Vampirovibrionales bacterium
ACGCTGGAAATAGAGACGCCCAAAGAAATGAAAACATTGTCCTTTGATAAGCTTTTAGTTTCTGTCGGAAGAAGGCCTAATAGCGCAGGACTCTCTTTAGATAAAGCTGGAGTCCAGACCAATGACAAGGGATTTATCACAGTCAATCAGCAGTTAAAGACGAGTGCTCCTCATATTTTTGCTATTGGCGATGTGACCTCAGCTCCGTTGCTTGCCCATAAGGCCTCCAAAGAGGGCTTGGTGGCTGCGTCTGTGATTGCGGGATCTTCTGAAATTTTGGATTACCGGGCGATGCCCGGTGCCGTGTTTACGGATCCTGAAGTAGCTACAGTGGGTTTGACAGAAGCACAAGCCAAAGAGCAAGGGTATGAGATTCGTGTTGGGAAGTTCCCCTTCCAAGCTTCAGGACGTGCGCTGTCGATGAATGAGACAGAAGGCTTTGTCAAAGTGATTGCTGATGCCAAGACCGATGTCTTACTCGGTGTTCACATGCTCGGACCGGATGTCTCAGAATTGATTGCAGAGGCGACGCTGGCCATCGAGATGGGCGCCACGGCAGAAGATATTTCATTGACAGTCCATGCACACCCCACGCTGCCAGAATCCTTTATGGAGGCCGCTGAAGCAGTTCATCAAAAAGCCATTCATATTTATCAGGCAAAAACACCGACTAAAACGCCTGCTGTCTCAGTTAAATAGCGTATACATCAGATGACGGAGCCTGCAAAACGCTCACTCCAGGTGATAGATTTTGCTCTGTCTGATTATGCATCTATTTACGCACAACAAAAATCTTGGATAGACACGTTAACAGATAATTTTGATGCTCCTGATCAGCCTGATATTCTTTTAATGGGAGAACATTATCCCGTCATTACTCGGGGGCGAGCTAGCAAAGAGGAAAATCTATTGGAGGTGCTGCCTGAAACGGCTGTTGTTTCGATTGAACGTGGTGGGGATGTCACCTATCATGCCCCTGGTCAGCTGGTTGCCTATCCTATATACCGTCTTTATCCCGATGAACGAGACTTACACCAATATCTGCGTCGATTGGAGACAGTTGTGATTACTGTTTTGGCTGCTTATGACATAGAAGGGATCCGTCAACCGGGCTCTACAGGGGTTTGGGTTGAAAGCTCCCCAGCGGGCCTGGAAGGGAGCCAAGCAATAAGCACACTCAAAAAAATAGCATCGATTGGGGTGGCTGTAAAACACTGGGTGACTTACCACGGGCTTTCTTTGAATGTCAACAACCCCTTGGCTGAATTCTCTCAGATTAATCCTTGTGGGTTAAATGCTTCTCAAATGACCCGTTTGGCAGATCTTGTCTCTTTTCAAGTGGATATGGCACGGGTGAAAGCGCAGCTGGTTGAGGCATTTTGCGCTGAGTTTATTGCCTCAACTTATTGCTAAGGGGGTGCCAAGGGACAGCAGCCCTGCTGGCTTGTCAGATGCTGCGGGCTTGGGCAATAATAGGGAATCTCCTCTTTTATTTAATAGAATTCCTAATCAGTCCAATAAACAGGCTTAAAAGGATACAGGCGTTGACAATTACTCATGCAGAAGTGGCACACGTGGCGACCCTTGCCCGCCTTGATATTTCTACGGAAGATGCAACGCGCTATGCGGAAGAGCTGTCTAAGATTCTGACGCTGGTGGCGCAGTTAAACACCCTCCCTTTGGACGATCCCGCTTTGGATGCCTTTCTAGACGGGGCTCTAAATGACGGAGTTAAAACAAGAACGGATTTGCCTCAGCAGGCAGTGCTAACCCGCCCCGATGTGGTTTCTAAACATTACACACGCGATGCACTCTTGAAAAATGCGCCTGAAGAGGAAGAAGGCTTTTTTAGGGTGCCCAAAATCCTCGAAGAAAATAGCAATTAATTCAAAACAAGATATAGCGAGACACCAAAAGCAAAAGGATTTACTGACGTTATGGGCTCAACAAAGTACATTTTTATCACCGGTGGTGTGGTCAGCTCTTTGGGTAAGGGGATTGTCGCTGCTTCGCTTGGGCGACTACTTCGTGCCCGTGGCTTTAAGGTCTCTATTCAAAAGTTTGATCCTTATATTAACGTGGACCCTGGAACCATGAGCCCCTTCCAGCATGGGGAAGTGTTTGTTACCGATGATGGGGCTGAGACCGACCTTGACCTTGGTCACTACGAGCGTTTCATTGACACCAATCTCACCCGGATTAATAACGTTACCTCTGGCAGTATTTATCTCAGCGTGATTTCAAAAGAGCGAAAAGGGGATTATCTCGGGGCAACCGTCCAGACAATTCCACACATCACGGATGAGATTAAAAGCCGTATTAAAGAAGCTGCTGTCTCTCTGGCGCCTGACATACAGATTTGTGAAGTGGGCGGTACAGTCGGGGATATTGAAGGGCTCCCTTTCTTAGAAGCGATTCGTCAATTCCGCTACGATGTGGGGTTTAAGAATACCTGCTTTATCCACGTCACCTTGATTCCCTTCTTGAAAACGTCCCGTGAAGTAAAAACTAAGCCTTCCCAACACAGTGTCAATACGCTGAGAAGCATCGGGATTCAACCGGATATTCTGGTCTGCCGGACGGAGCAGCCCTTTGGAGAGTCTGAGCGTTTGAAACTAGCGCAATTTACCAACGTCGATCCCGAAGCGGTGATTCAAGGCGTTGATATGGAATCCATTTATGAGGTCCCACTGGCTCTAGAACGTGAAGGCCTAGCACTTCAGGTGCTGCAACGTCTTGGCCTCCCTAACACCGAGCCGCAATTGGATGCCTGGACCCAGATGGTGAAATCCATTAAAGAGCCCAAACAGCAACTTCGGGTCGCCATTGCCGGAAAATATACGGGACTTGGTGATGCCTATATCTCTGTGATTGAATCCCTGAAACATGCAGGCGCCGCGGTGGGCTGCGGAGTGGAACTCAAGTGGATCAATTCTGAAGATTGCGAAGACCGCGAAACAGCCGCGGCCTTTTTGTCTGATGTCGATGCCCTAGTAGTCCCTGGCGGGTTTGGCTTCCGTGGAATCGAGGGAAAAATCAATGTGATTGAGTATGCCCGGGTGAATAAACTGCCTTTCTTGGGGCTTTGTTTGGGAATGCAATGTGCCGTGATTGAATTTGCCCGTAATGTGGCCAATCTCTCTCGGGCCAATAGCCGAGAATTTGATGCCACCACAGATCAATCCGTTGTGGACTTAATGGATGAGCAGAAAGAGCTTTCCGATAAAGGGGGGGACAAGGGTGGTACGATGCGTCTGGGTCAATACCCTTGCCATCTGGTGAAAGGGACTAAAGCCGCTGAAGCCTATCAGGCCGATGTGGTGATGGAACGGCACAGACACCGCTTTGAAATCAATAATGACTACCGAGATATTCTGACCCAGGCTGGTTTGATTATCTCAGGGCTGTCACCGGATCGAAAACTGGTCGAAGTAATTGAATTGTCAGATCATCCGTGGTTTTTAGCCAGTCAATATCATCCTGAGTTTAAATCTCGCCCGGATAACCCTCACCCGCTGTTTTACGGATTAATGCAAGCCGCTAAAGAACGGGCAAACGTGGGTATTTCGGCCTCATCGCTATAAGAGAGCGCGCGCACAAAAAACACACTGCTTGTTTTTATGCAAATACGGGGCGGGATGGTTTTTCAGACCATCGCGGGCCGTTTACTGTCTCTCTCTCTTCTCTTCTATTTCTATTAAAGCTCGCAAGCCGCTTAGGTTTTGCGGGCTTTCTTTTGTGAGATAATTTCTATAGGGAATCAATAGAAATGGAGAGTGTGTGGCCTTCTTGAGCCAGTTCAATGCAGACCAGTTTAATGCAGATAAGTTGAGCACGGTCGCAAACAAGCAGGTGCCCTGGCACTGGATATATTACTTGCTGGTGGTTTGCATCGCCTTTCCGCTATTGTGGAGTGCCCCGTTGGTGGATGAACCGGTGATGGTGTATACGGGATGGCAGGTAGCACAAGGAAAGCTACTCTACCGTGATGTGTTTGAGTTTGTGATGCCGGGGACGGCAGTGTTGATTGCTGGAGTGATCAAGCTGCTGGGTGGGAGTCTGCCGATAACATTGTGGCCGGTTTTACGGGGGCTGAATTTACTGCTGTGGTTGCTGAGCATGCAGGTGATGGAAGGGTTCATGGAAACACTTGCATTAAAGCCGCAGTGGCGCTGGCTATACCGGCTGTCTATGACCGATTGGTTACTGTCTTCTCCATTACTGCTTCTTCAAATTACTCATCATCTATATAGTGGTTTCTTTGCAGTGTGTGGTGTTGGATGTATGGGCCGCTATCTGGGTGATAAGGATAAAGCCCAAGGCGGTTGCCCGCAAGGCTGGCTGATACTGAGCGGTCTGTGTTTTGGGTTATCTTCATGTTTTACGCAAACATTGGGCGTGTGTGTGGGAGGGTGTCTCTTTTTGTCTTTGGTGTTTTATACTCGTCTGAAACGAGAGTTGTTGTGGTATGTAGGGGCATGTTTGCTGCCAGTATTGTTGGTGAGTGGTTACTTTGTAGTAATAGGTGAATTCCCTGTTTATTTTGATTCAGTGGTTGGATTCTTGCTGCACAGTGGTTACAAAGAGTTGGATAGCTTCCCATACCAGCCGTTATTTTTTAATGTTTTGCCCCTGTTGTCCAATATTTCTTATGTGATTACCAGATGTGCGTGGTTCTTAAAACCGGTAATTTTTGCTATTTTGGCCAGTTTGGTGATGCAGATAGCCTTTTTGACTCTGGGAGGAGGGTACGCAGTTTGGTCGTTGCTGAGGTCGCGCAGAGAAGGAGTCCAGAACAACAGCTTGTTGGCATTGTCCGCCATTGGTTTTTTTGTCGCCAGCCTATCGAGCCCAACCACATATCTTTTTGGTTTTCATAGTTGGTTTCTAGTCCTGTTAGGGATGATGTTTTTATCTAATTTGGACCGTTTCCTGGGAAGATTTTCTCAGAAAACAGCCTTTTTGAGAGGCTCCCATCGTGTATTTAGTTCGATACTCTTGATGATGTTCGTAGTGCAATTAACGGTCAGTAAGGCATCTCAATTAGTTCAGTCACAAAAACTGAAATTTTCATTGCAGAAATCATTACCAATACTTACTTTAGGAGAGTTTGAGTTTGAGGTTATAGAGAATAAAAATAAAGTTTTCAGTTGGATAAAACTTCACAGCGATCCCGCAAGACCCATTAGTTTGTTTGTATTTAATAATTCGCCGGAGTTTTATTTGACTTTGGAGGCGGAGAATCCGACGAAATATCGCTATTTAATGCCAATTCATGACCCTCCACAGCAACAGCGAAAGGCATTGGAACAGCTACAGCAGAAACCGCCCCAGTGGATGATCTGGGATCATGCTTCAGCGATGTCAAAAGCAAACGACCCTAGGTACCGTAATATCTCCCCGGAGCGGCTGAAACTGGTCCCGGAGTTCAGACAATGGGTGTTGAGGCATTACAGGCGGGTGTTTGAGGCCTATCCCTATGTGGTGTATGAACGTCGATAAAAGCCTATAAAGTATGGACGGCAGAAAATCTGTTTCAAAACTTTATGAGTATAGAGGGTTGAGCGGGTTGATCTTTGGGGTTTTTGGTTTATTGTTAAGTCTCCAGGGATGGTGATGGCCGTGACTGAGTTTTCTCTTATTCAAGGCTGTCAATAAAAAAGTGTTGACTTTCTAAAACAGACTGTTCTAACATACCAATCCCTACCCACCAGGTGTGTCTTTTACAATTAGGTCGTTCAGGTTACTGTTTTGTAAACTGAATATCCCGAGAATAAACGGACTGCCTGACTTTCAAAAGTATTTGTGGGTCTGTACCTTGACAACTGAATAATCGGAACAAAATACGACCCTCGTTTCATTCACAAAAAGCGAGAGCCAGTTCCAAGAGAATTTTATTCTAATCGAGAGCCGGTTGCCGGCTCTTAATCAAGAAAAAGAATTCTGTTATGGAGAGTTTGATCCTGGCTCAGGACGAACGCTGGCGGTGCGCCTCATACATGCAAGTCGAACGAAGAGGCCCCCTCGGGGGTACTTCAGTGGCGGACGGGTGAGTAACACGTAGGTAAC
>CAZZIY010000135.1:0-5942 GCA_964654525.1 uncultured Vampirovibrionales bacterium
ACTTAATCGACTGGGGCACCCCTGGACCTTCAGACCAGTTTTTAACCCTAGATGACTACGTCAACCGAACCATGCGTCGTTTCGTCCAGTGGATTCAACAGAAAGACGATGTGGAACGGGTATCAATGCTGGGGTACTGTATGGGTGGGACCATGGCAGGCATCTTTGCTGCGCGCTATCCTGCCTGGATTGAGAATTTAATTTTAATGGCAGCCCCCTTTGATTTTGGTTCTGGCGACGGGCTGTTAAACCGTTGGTCAGACGAAAAACACTTCCAAGCGGGCCATTTAGTCACAGCGATGGGCGGTAATATTCCGCCATGGTTTCTACAATCCTGTTTTACGATGTTAAAACCGATGCAAAACACCGTCGATAAGTATGTTAAATACTATGAAAATCAGGATAACCCCCAATTTGTAGATGATTTTCTCACTCTGGAATACTGGTTGAACGATAATATTCCTCTGGTTGGTCCTGTCTATCAGCAGTTTGTGGAAGACTGCTTTCAACACAACCGCCTGATTCAGCAAAAGATGCCACTTGGCAACCAGGTGATCGATTTAACGGCCATTCAATGCCCTGTGCTGTCGTTGGTCGCAGAGCATGATCATCTTGTTCCCCCTGCTTCCAGTAAAGCATTGCACGATCATTTGGGGTCTACCCGCTCTGGCAAAGCGGATAATACGGTCATCAGCTTTCCATCTGGGCACATTGGCCTTTCTGTCAGCGGACGCGCTATGAAAGAGCTGTGGCCACAAGCGTGTCAGTGGTTACAAACCCGTTCTGAGCCAGCATCGTAAAGCAGGAGTCTTTTGCTATGGTGAGTCAACCCAGTCACCCGGGGTCTAATAGCCTACTCAACCCCCATGCCTGTCGTACGGGGGATACTGCCCAAATGAGCCTTCCGATTACAGAGCACATGGTCCAAATCTATGCCGCCCTCACGGGTGATACAAACCCCATTCATACAGACCCTGAAACAGGACGCAAAAGCGTATTTGGTACCAATATTGCACATGGAATGCTTGTTGGTAGCTTTTTTGGCCCAGTGATTGTAAACGAATTGATTGGACCTGGGGCCATTTACCGCAAGCAAACGCTGGAATTTGAAGCACCAGTACCCATAGGAGAAGAAATCACCGCTACGGTCAGCGTAAAAGAAGTCAAAGCCAAAGAAGACAAGACTGTCTATATCCTGCAAACAGAGTGTTTTCTATCCAGCAATCCCTCAGGCACGCGGGTCATTTCTGGAGAAGCCGTGATTGTGGTCTTAAAGTCGTAAACAGATTGTATTTTTTTCGACAACAGCCGATACAATAAAAATAATACCCTTTACTCGTGTTGGAATTGAGGATTTTTTGCGTGCACGAACCGCATCAAGAGCGCCCAGGATTTGACAATCACCGCGGCGTCTCCACATATATTCACGAGTCTTCTATTGTCGAACAACCGTGTCAAATCGGTGACAATACCCAAATTATGGCCTTTACCCACATTATGGCCCACGCCATCATTGGTCAGTGGTGCCATATCGGTCATCATGTCACGATGGCCTCTGGTGTGGTTTTGGGAAATCAGGTCCGTGTGATGAACAATGCCCTATTAAACAGCGGGGTGATTCTTGAGGACGGGGTCTACTGCGGACCTAGTACCGTATTTGCGCCGCCCAACCGAATTCGCGGTTTTCAAAAAAATGTTTCTAAAATCAGTCCGACGGTAATCCGAACCGGGGCTTCGATTGGCCCGAACACCACCATTACCTCTGGCATTACGGTCGGTCAATATGCCTTTGTAGAAGCCGGGACGGTTATTGATAGAAATATTCAGGATTTTGCGCTAGTATACGGTAACCCCCTGCAATTTGGTGGCTGGCGGTGCGAGTGCGGTGAAGCGCTCAGCTTTCCTGAGAAAGATCCCGGCAAACTCAGTACCTGTGATGCCTGTCACCAGCGCTACCAAATGAAGGCGGTCGGAAAAACCCCGGTTATTCAAAAGCAACACGCCACCGTCGTCATTCGAAAGCAAGCCTTCTCGTGATCCCGATTCTTGATCTCACCCGACAATACGCTTCCTTGCAATCCGAGATAGAGCCCGCCGTGCTCTCTGCTATGGCTTCCGGGCAGTATATTTTGGGACCCTACGTCCAGGCGTTTGAGGAAAAAATTGCGGCCTATCTTGGTGCCAAGCACGCCATTGGGTGTGCCAATGGCAGTGACGCCCTCTATCTGGCACTTAGGGCACTCAAAATTGGCCCTGGGGATGAAGTGATCACAACCGCATTTAGCTATGTGGCTACCTCCGAAAGCATTGTCAGAGCCGGTGCTACTCCCGTTTTTGTTGATATCGACCCACTCACGTTTAATATAGACCCGACCCGCATTGCCGAAAAGATCACCCCAAAGACCAAGGCCATCATGCCGGTTCATCTTTACGGACACGCGGCACCGATGACGGCGATCAAAACACTGGCTGAACAGCACGGGCTATTCATCGTAGAGGATGCCGCGCAAGCCATAGGCTCTCATTATCAAACTCAAAAGGTGGGAACCATTGGTGATATCGGCTGCTTTAGCTTTTTTCCTACCAAAAACCTGGGTGCTTTTGGCGATGGAGGCTTACTGACCACCAATGATGACTCGCTTGCTGAGCGTCTCAGAATGCTTCGAGTCCATGGGAGCCGAAGACGTTACTATCACGATGAACTTGGGATAAACAGCCGACTGGATGCCCTACAAGCCGTTATTTTAAGCATTAAACTGGATCACCTCAACAGCTGGACAGTCCGCCGCAGAGAAATTGCTGACTTCTATACAAAGGCGTTTTCACCGCTGGCAGAAATGATTGAAACACCCCAAACAGCCAGTTACACTGACCACGTTTTTCACCAGTACACCTTGGCTTGCCGAGCCCACGGTCCTGAGTATCGTGACACATTGGCTCAGCGTCTACAAGCAGCTGGTGTGCAGAGTATGATTTACTACCCACTGCCCTTGTACCGGCAAGAGACACACGCCAATTTATCTCCCAATTTAGCCAAGGCCAGTGAGCAATACCCAGTCACAGAGAGACTGTGCCACCAGGTACTCTCTCTGCCGATGTTTCCAGAGATCACTGAAGAAGAGATCAATCAAGTCGCCCGTGCTGTCACAGAGACGGTAAAAACGCTGGCACAGACCCAGTTGATTGGAAGCTGCTAGAGTCGGGATCTCTTAGATTCAAATTGAATTCTCGATTCTTCTGCCAATGCCACCGTCTGAACTGAATGTTCTTGCTTCAAGGCGGCCTGTCGGGCGCGAATTTTAGTGATGGCTTGCCGAATGGTCATCAGGATAATCTCTTGTTGAGCCTGGTTTTCCAGACGTTTGAGCAGGGCAAGTGCTTCAACACTCATGGCCATTTGCCCCAGGCTCCGGGCGCACATCCAAAGCAAGGCTGGTGCCTCTGTTTCCATAGCTTCTTCGCGTTTATAAATGAAAGAGAGCAAGGCGCTTTCAGCTTCAGGGCTCACACGTCGGCCCATGGCCCGAACCAGCAGGAGTGACATTTCCTCTTCCGGGGTGACTGTACTTTGCTCTAAGGCCTCCATCAAGATATTTTGTGCCACCGCATGCTCCAACTTTGCCAGTCGTTCAGCAACAGTCATCCGCACTGCTATCTCGGGGTCTTCAAACAAGACTCGGCGCAGTAGCTCAAGACTATCTGAGGTACCCAGCAAAACACAGCCTGTAACGGCTTCTTGTCGCACAGCTGGATCCTCGTCATTAAGCGCCAGGTGGATCGCACGCCTCGCATCGGCGGAAAGAATCAGTGATGTCTCTTCTTTTGAATTCTGAATACCGGCTTTGAGTTTGCTGCGGGTGCTTTCCAAGAGAGACACCAAGCCTTGAATCGACATTAAGCGAACGGGAGAGTGAGCGTCGACGAGGCCCTTAAGGAAAATAGGCTCTATGGGGTAACTCCAACGATAACGCGAAATAATGGCATAAACCTCTGCGCGGACCACCTCAGACTCATCATCCAGAGAGCCTCTGAGTGCCTCAAAAATACGATCATGACTGGGGGTATGATAGGTTCGTTCTGAGAGAAGCATCAAATTTCGAGCAGCATATTCTCTCACCATTGGGTTTTGGTCATGAGTCAGCGCGTCAATAGCCTCATTTAGCGCCGTTTGAGATTCTAACAGCGCCAGGTTATTCAGCGCATTGACGCGAACGATCGGGGCTTCGTCGTGCACATGCTGTAAAAAGGTTTCTTCCAAAAAAGCAAGCATATCGTGATTTCCCAGGGCTTCGCACAAGGCGAGCACCTCTTTTGTTTTCTCGCGGTCGAGCTCCCCGGATTTAATCGAGAGGGGGATGACCCGCTTGAGATAGGTGAGCTTGTCTTGAGTCGGGATGTCTGACTCAATGGGGGCAGAAGCCTTACGCTGTAAAAACCGATAAACAGGCAAGCTCTCAATTTGGTAATAGGGGATACTTACGGCCTGAGAACGACTGCTGGAATGGGTACGACCAGAACTGAATTTTTCTATGGGTGGTGCCTCAGAAAATTCGGCCAAAAAGCCATGATAAAACAGCGCATTCAGCATTTGGCACAGAAGCCATTCATCGCTTTTACCTGGATTGTCGGCCGCCTTCAGCACCTGAGTGACCACTTCTTGCAGGGTGAAAGGACGCTCTGCGTAGTCTCTGACCAACACACTCAGGAGACGACTCAACAACTGCTCATTGTGGAGAAACTGCAATTGAATCCGTGTCAGCGAAGACTCAAAGAGATCCATCGTAATATCTTCCAGCTGAAGCTGTTGGTAAAATGCCCAATCAATCCGGGTTACACCGTTAGCTTCTGCTCTTTCCAGTAAAAATTTCTGTAGCTTAAGCATCCAGTAGGGATTAGAGTGTGCTACTTCTATAATCGCCTGATAAACAGAGGAGTCTACTTCAATACCAGCCTGTTCAAAAGGGTGATTCAGTAGCTGTAGGCGTCCTTCTGGAGATAAACCAGACAATAAAATAATTTGAGAGAATTCCGCAAACAATTCTCGACCCAGACTGTAGCTTTGACCCTGTGACTCACAGGAAAGTAGAATCATACACGGATAATCCTGATCAGCTGTCTGCTGACATTCCGAAAACCAGGCAGTGACGAATTGCTTTAGTCCCTCGCGTTGCAATTCAGGCAGGTTTAAGGTGGTCTCCCAATTATCAAACAACAGAATAAACGCACTTTGAGTACCCACCAGTTGTTCACTCAATACAACAAACAGGTGGTTCAGCCACTGGGCCATCTCAATGGAGCTAAATTGACCGCTTGTATCGTTGACGGCGGGGCGTTGCAATGTCGTTTTTTCGCTCTCCCAGTGTGACTTGACCTGATTGGCATATACCGCCAGGTCTGCTAGTGGGGTGTCTATTGGTGTCTCCAGCATGATTGCTACGTTCAACCAGGGATTGGCAATCATATAGGCCATTTCTTCAACCTGTTCTTGAACCGTGAGTTTTAGTTTTTTGGAAGGCGGTACTGCACTGCGGAGTGCTTTTACTAAGTTTTCATGTTGCACCGCTGCTTTTCCACCGATACTCTCTTGTATTTTTACCAATGAAATCGCACGTCTTAAGTCCGCATGCTGCCATTGGAAGCCCAGTGTATAGGTGATTTTATTGATATCTTCAAGGGTTTCATCCAAAATTCGCTGCCCTAGCTGCTGAAGAGCGGCGATAATATCTAAAAATAAGGTTTGCGGTGTTGATAACCGAATATGCCTAAGGTCCAGAACGCGGGTATTGGGTTCTTTCCTCAGACCCCGACAGAATTCCTCAATCAAAGAACTTTTTCCGATGCCTGGTTCACCGGAAATGAGCACCGTTTGGGCTTGACCTTGTTTTGCCTGATCCAAACAATGTTGCAGGGTTTTCAGCTCTAAAACCCTGTCTAGATATAAG
>CAZZIY010000136.1:0-5934 GCA_964654525.1 uncultured Vampirovibrionales bacterium
TAAAAGCAGCATCGGAGTCAGGGCTGTGGGCAACGCGGATTACCTCGGGTCGGCTCATCTTGGTAGGTCCTTTTGAATCTTGCAATATACAGGCTACGAGTAAAACACAAAGACAGACTGATTTCACTCAGAGCGAAACGTCTCAGGCGTATTTGAGATAGAATGCTCTCTATAGAGTGCTCTTTTGTGAGTAGCGAAGGATAATTCACGATGGCAAAGCAAGGTAACAAGACGGGGCAAGCTCTTGCAAAAGGGGGCTATACACTTGCAGAAATGCTCATTACGATTGGTATTTTAGGGGTTATGGCAGCGATTGCTATTCCATTGCTGTTTTCCGACACCACCAAAAGAGATAATTCGATTGTGAAACAGGCGATTGCCGAAGTTACCAGTGGGATGACTCAACTGAAACTGGATGAAAACCTCAATACCACGTCTACTTTTGCGGATCTGCTGCCGTACATTAAATATACCCGTCTGGCCAATGGGGGTTATATTGATGCCAATCCCTCTCATTCGCCAGGAGATCCGATTAATTGCCCGTCCACCTATTGTAGTTGTTCCTACGCTGCGGACCCCAGCGGCACCAATTGTATGGTACTCTCCAGTGGTGCTGTCGTGATGTTTGACCGGAATGCCAAATTTAATGGGTCGGGTGCTAATAATGCGATCCCTTTTTTGGTAGATATGGACGGAAAACGGCTCAGCACCCCAAATTCAGCAATGTTATGGCTGTATTATGACGGTACCGTGAATAGCCGCGGTAAAGGAACGGCGGTTAATTCTGCCGGGACCTTCAATGCCAACGGGGCAATGGACCCTCCCTGGCTGGATTTAACCAATTAAAAGATCGATTCTCGGTAAAACTGAAGAATCCCTGATTTTTGCTTGGGGGCATGGATAAAACTGCACGCATCAATGCACTCTCCACAATTAAAGCAGCCGTAGAATTCTCCTAGTTTTAAATTTTCTGGTTTTCTGGGGTCAATATCAACGGGGCAAGCTGTTACACAGGTTTTGCATGTTTTGCAATCACTGGCAATAGAGCTTCCCGTAAAGCGAATTTCCATGGGACGCCATTTGCCTTCTAGATAGGCAGATAGCCCTTGAGCCATCCCATAAGGACAAGCTGCCCGGCAAAAATCGTGCCCCGAATAGAGTAAAAACAATCCTATGACAGTAAACAAACCCTGCCCAAAACCCAAGGCTGGGTGGATATTGCCGGTAACGTAACTTTGAAAAACCCATGAGGGTGGTAGCACATAGGCCGTGAGAGAAAAGGTCATCATAAATGCGAGAAGGGTTCCACTGGTGATAGAGGTAAACCAGAGAACCCAATGGGCATTGGGCCAGCGATTTGTCAACTGATTTGTCAGGTTTTTAAGCCAACGGGCAGGTGATTCTCTACCAACCAAGGCTCTGAGCGGTCGAGTCCATTCGCTCATCACGTTGTGTGGACAGCTCCATCCGCAAAACAGGCGCCCCCAGAAAACGGAAATCAAGCCAATGAGTAAGACCATGCCGTAAAAACCAATCGGTAGCCACATCAGGGTGTGTGGCTCCATTGGGTAGGTATGCCCCAGCCAAATCAGCTTTTGGTTCAGCATATCGAGCCGGAACCAGTTAAATAAAGGGGTGCCAAAAAACACCAGCCACACTATGGGATAGAAGATAAAGGGCCTGAGGCTGTGAAAGGGGTATTTAAAAGGGTTTAGTGGAATACGAAGCATAGAAAGCTTTTAGCACAGTTCTAGAATGCTTGTCCCTGAGAAGAAAAAGATAAAGTATTGAAAAAGATAAAGCCTGATGTGTGAGGACATCAGGCAGTGAACACACGAGCACTCTTGTCCTACGCAGGCGCAGGAGTGCATTATCGAAGCGGGTGAATGGAAACCGGTCGATGTGTTGTTGTTGTCATTAAATGGGGTTGATATTGCGTCCCAAGTTTTTATGAATACTTCTGGCCATCTGGGCATTGCCGTCTTTTTCCATCAGCTCTGCCACAGAGCGGAGGAAGTCAAGCACTTCGGGATTTCCTCCTGAATTTTGAGCGTTCCCCTTTTTAGCGTTGGCAGAAGCGGGCACGACAGGCTTATTATTACTTAAGCTGCGCTGGTTGGGAGCAGCGGGAGCCTTAGGCGTTTTGGCGCTATTTTTGCCAGCGGCCAGCTCTTGGGTCATCCGTTTGATATCAGCAGAGCGCTGAATTTCTTGCTTGATCAGATCTTCACTAATGCCTGAGGCCAGTCGATTGGGACGACTTGGTGGGGTTTGTGCCTGCTTTTGGTAGTGAGAAGCGGCCAACTTCGTGTTGGTATTGGCCGGTTTCTGGACTTTCCCAGAATTAATGCTGTTTTCCGGACGGTTCTCAGGACGTGACATAGGCGAACCATCCTCATTGAGACGGCTATTGCGGAGTCCCGTTCGGCGATCTCCTCTGTGGCCGGACTCTCTCATGCTACCCAGGCCAATCATCTCGTCGGAATGGATTTGCTCGTGATGGATCTGCTCATTACGACGGGGTGCCGCATTTCTGCTAGAAGAGCGAGTTTGACGCTGAGTGGGTGCCATATTGGCATTATCTTCACTCAACTGAGCAAGCTTGTGACGAATAAAATAGATAAACGCGGCAAAAATACCAATCAGAATAGACAGTTGAAGGACAATACCGGCAATCTCCATGGGATTAGTCGCATTGGGGAGCCACTGTGACATTGAGCCGAGTCCAACAGAGTCCCAGAAAGATCGCTGGACCTGCTGCGCAGATTGGCTACTGGGTAGCGTGATAGGCTCAGATGCGGCTCTGCTTGTAGTAGAGACAAGGTCAGCATCATGATTATTGCCAGTGCTATTGGTGTTGGTAATGCCCTGGTCAAAAGTAGGTATTGGCTCAGTAGAACCTTGCAATTCACTCGTATTAGACGTGTTAGAGCGGGTTTGTGGCAGTTGGAAATGGCTCTGGAGTCTGTCAGCGGCATTGCTGCCAGCGGTCCCAGTGGCGTCTCTAAAGGCCACAACCGGTTGACCTAAATCCTCACCGCGAACGATCAGCCGGATTTTATTGTTGGTCAGTGGCTGGAGAATCACATGGCTGACGTTTTTTGCCTGAGAAAAATTGGTGCGAATGGTCTGATCCGGGTCCACATTGTCGACATCAATCACGACCTTATTGTCTGTCGCCAATACCGTTTGGTACGGGACAATGCTGCCAGTATGCAGCAAGACTTCAGTGCTACCGGCATTGCTAATTAAATCAATGGTTTGGAGTGGAAAACTTTGAGCCAAACTGGGATTGGCAGCAAACAGGGACAGGGTTGTTGCAAAAGCGGCAACCCAAGTTTTTGTGTTGAATACATTGTCACGCATTGAAACCACCTATGCTTCTTTCTCTCTAGGACCTGTCTAGTTCTTTGGCTCGTGATGTTTTTTGAGACAGCCCACCGCTTAGTTCGTGTGTGTGTGTTCATAAATGAGACTGTGCAAAATGCACATTCAACGTGTTCACATAAGGCAGTGTAGTCTGTGTTTCGATCGGAAATCATCGATCGTTTGGTGGAGTTTGCCCGCAGCGTATATCCCCCATGGGGATAGGAAAGGGCTAGAAATATCCTCCACGCGGCTGAGTTTAAAAATAACGGTGCCGATTCTGAAATGTTAGTATTCAATACCCTTGCGGGCTTTTACCCCAATATCCCAATAGTGTTTGATGGGTCTCATTTCGGTCACCAGATGCGCTATCTCGATCATTTCTGGATGAGCCCGCCGTCCGGTCAAGACGACCTCGACGTGTTCTGGCTTGTTGAGCAGGGCGTCTTTCATCTCTTGAAGCGGTATCATCCCCAGATCAATGGCAATATTGGCTTCATCCATCACAATCAACTGGTATTTACCGGACTGAATGGCACGTTTAGCAATTTCCCAGCCATTGGTAATTTCAATGGCGTCGTTTTCGTTCATATTGTGGGTAAATACGATACGGTTTAACCCTGCCTGAACAATGGTGAGCTGTTTGGAGATTTGAGGGCTGAATTGTCTGGCTGTATAAAGCTCGCCGTAATCATCCCCGCCTTTGGTGAACAAAATCACCAGCACGTTCCATCCCCGTCCAATGGCGCGAAAAGTCAGCCCTAATGAGGCAGTGGTTTTTCCCTTGCCGTCTCCGGTGTAAATCTGGATATACCCCCGTTCAGAAAAACTTGGGTTAACCAGTCCAGGTGTTTCAGTCGGGTCAGCGTCTGGCTCGCAAGAATTCTGGGACGGGTTCTCAGCATGGTTTTGATCAGTGGTTGAAAGACTCATTGTCTAGGCTCTCAATAAACGCGGCAGAAAATATGATGACATAGAAACCAATGACACAAAATAGGAAATCGCTTATAACTGTCTGGATTTTTTTTGCAACATCCACAATCCGCTGAGCGTTAAGACCAATACAGGGAGCCAGGCAGCTAGTGTATAAGATTGTGTGATGTTTAGAAGTCCAAACAGACTTAAGACCCCTGAACGTCCCATTGCAACTGACGTTGAGCGAAGTACGTAAAATAGAAACAGAATCAGCAATGCAAAGACAAAGCCACGGTTTGAGATTTTTCGAGGAGAACTAATCGCCAGCGGCACGGCAATCAGTGCCATGGCCATACAACTAAACGGGAGCGAGATTTTTTCCCAGAGTTTGATATACGTGTTTGGAGGAATTTCCAGATGTTGGGCTTCACGGTTGGCGATGTGTTGAAACAGGGTCTGGAAATTGAGCGCTGAGACCGATGCAATATTATAGCGATTGTTGATATCTTCTTGGGCTTCAGACTGATCCGTTTGCTTTAGCAGATTATTCACCCGTAGTTGCTCAAAGGTGTTGAAGGCCAGGAGTGTTTTAGTCTCTTTCAAGGTGTATATTCTGGCGGTGTTAAATTCCCAAAAATCTGGATGCCACGTACCTCTGGCTGCTTGTGTAATTTGCATCATTTTGGGTTTGCTGAGATCCACAATCGTGCTTTCTCCCAGTGTGTGGCCATTAAATGAACTGACAAAAATGAGCATCTTAAGGTTGTGGTCATCATCAAAGCGTTTAAACATAAAGCTTTTTTCACCAACAGGGAGACTCCCCTTTTGCATGGCCTCTTGTTTGAGTGCCAGTTGGACTTTGGTGCAGTAAGGAACCAAATAATCCCCCATTGCATAGGTGAGTAGCGTCACAAAAAAACCAATCACCAGAGCGGGATAGACCAGACGGTGTAAGCTAAGGCCAGTGACCCGACAGGCGATCAGTTCTAGGGTATTGTTAAAGTGGTTGTAAACCAGTAGCACGGCCAAAAAAGTACTGGGCGGAAGTACCAAAGTGATACTTTTGGGTAATTGCAGCCAAAGCAGGATAAAGGCTGTTCCTGGCGCAATCCCGTAGCGCTGAATGTCTTGGATAAAGTCGAGAAAGGTATCGGAGAAAAACGTGACCAGGGTGAAAACAACCACGCCCATGATGAAGTAATCAACTAAAAGCTTGGCAATATGGCGGTCTATCAATGTGGGTAGAAAAAACAATGAATACAATCTCGATTTCTAATTAGATAAAGCAGGTTGTCATTCTAACAAAAGCCCGAAAAAAAGCCTGAAACAAAACACGGCTTGAAACAAAACATGATAAGTCGCGTCCTTACTTGTAACTGCATCAGGTCGCTTTTTATTAGCAGTATCAATATCCAGTTTCTAGATTATTTGCTATGATGAGCTCTTCGCAGTGCTAAACAGTCTAAGGAGTTTCTCTATGTCCAATGTCCAAGATGTCACCGATAACAGCTTTGAACAAGAAGTAAAACAATCTGCCATTCCAGTATTGGTGGATTTTTGGGCCCCTTGGTGCGGCCCCTGCAAGGCCCTCGCCCCTGTGGTAGACGAGCTAGCCAGCGAATTCCAAGGCAAGCTTAAAGTGGTCAAAGTCAA
>CAZZIY010000137.1:0-5933 GCA_964654525.1 uncultured Vampirovibrionales bacterium
CAGCAACTCAACCCCTGGAGTCGGATTGGCAGAGGCTTCTTTAGTTTGATCTGTCCGTGAATCTTGTTCATGGTCGATATCCTGATCATGCTCAGCAATCACTTTTTTTGAAGAATCTGATTTGTCGATCTCTGGGGGTTTCGTGTCGGGTAATGACTCTTTTACCTCGTTTTTTGCCTCATGATTTTTGGGCGTAGATGCCGCTTTCAGTGCGGTGGCAAACTGCTTACTATCAGCATGATCCAAAGTATTACGATCGGATGAATTTGCACCTGGTATTTTTCCAGCTTGTTTGACCAGGCTAAGACTGGAAACCAATTGATCAATGATGTGAGTTAAATGAAGATTCATGCGCTAATCAGTGCCTTTTTCTTTCTCTGATCCCGGCGTTTTTTCTCAACGGCATCTCGGTAATAACGGTTTTGCGAAATCTCTTCGAGAACCTGCTGTTCTAGGTGTTCCAATTGCGTCTTAAATTCTCTCTCTGCTTTATCACGGAGTAGCTCTAGAGATTTTTGTTTCATCAAGAAAAATTTCAGCGTCTCTCGTGCCTGGTTAACATTTTTATCCTGTTTTTCCAGTAAACGTTCTTGGATGCGTTTCTGGATTTTGAGTCGGTCCAAAAAATGGGTAAAGTTCTGAACCAGCGCCACATTAAACCCAGGCATTTCCACTGTTTCACGGTAACTTATCAAGGCATTGGCGATGTTATCCGCATGCGCCTCAATGGTATTGAGAATGGCCAGCCGTTTCTGTTCTTCAACAGCCACTTGTTGTCTGGCTCGATTGACCTGCTCCGTTCGATAGTCTAGGACCGCCTGTAATTTAAAGCGAAATTTAGTCGGTGCGATTGCTCGTACCTCCTCTCTTAATTTCCAAAAAAATCGTTCTTTCCCAACACCACCAGGCTACACATCCCAATCAGCCTGTATTGAGTGGTGTTTATATAGAATAAGAACGTCTGGTGAGAATAACGCAGGCATTCTGCAATGCGCTGTGATTTTTATGATAGGCAATTTTTCTGCCCCTGCCTTCCACCAGGTGAGGGATTAAAATACGCCTTCGCCTTACGTATTTATCCCCTATCTGGAGTAGCCTCGGTTTATGCCGACTCACCGTTTGATACCCTCACTATTAGGTGCTATGATAGGCGCTAAACCTGACTTTTGGCCTCGTAGTTCAGTTGCATAGAACACCGCACTCCTAAGGCGGGTGTCGCAGGTTGGAATCCTGTCGAGGCCACCAAGCTTCTTGTTATCTCAGCTAACTCATTTTGGAGATCTTTCTATGTCCCCTCGAAACACCCCCAATATGTCGTTGTATCCAGTCAGTTACGAGCTCAACGAATTAGGTCATGCCTCACTGGCCGGAGTGGACCTGGTTGATTTAGCCCAAGAGTACGGGACCCCCCTGTATGTCCTTGATGAAGCGACTATGACACAAATGGCTAAAGCCTATCAAGAGACTCTCTGTGACTTCTATGCAGGTGAGAGTTTGGTACTGTACGCGGCCAAAGCAAATTTATCGATGGGCTTGTGCCAATTTATTCAAAATCAGCGACTGGGTCTGGACGTGGTTTCTGGGGGGGAACTCTATACAGCCATTGCGGCTGGTTTTCCTGCGTCAAACATTTTCTTTAACGGCAATAACAAAACCCCAGAAGAATTGGAACTAGCTTTTCACCACCAAGTTGCCCAAAATGGACGGATTATTGTTGATAACTTTTACGAACTCGAACTTCTCCACCGAATGGCACTGGAACGCGGTCAAGTTGCCAGCATCCTCTTGAGAATAACCCCAGGGATTGAATGCCATACCCATGAGTACATAAAGACCGGGCAAACAGACAGCAAGTTTGGTTTCGACATTTCACAACTCCCGGATGCACTCAAACTCATCACCCAACACTACTCAGAAACACTTTCTCTAAAAGGTCTCCACGCCCATATTGGCTCACAAATTTTTGAATTTAAACCCTATGAGGACCTCGTCGAAATTCTTTTAAACATTTATTACAACATTCGCCAGCAGTATGACGGACTAACTTTGACAGACATTAACATTGGCGGGGGAATGGGGGTGGCCTACACTAAAAAAGATTCTCCCTTGGATGTGCGTAAAACCTACGAAAAGGTGAGCAAAAAGCTACAAAGTTATGGTGAAAAACTCCAGTTTCCGCTGCCTCGACTTTTAATTGAGCCCGGCAGAAGTCTGGTTGCTTCTGCAGGAATGACTCTCTATACCATAGGCAGCAGCAAAAAAGTGCCACTTGGTGAACGTCCAGGCAAGCGATATGTTGCCATTGACGGGGGCATGGGAGATAACATCCGTCCTTCACTATATCAGGCTGAATATACTGCCTTTATTGCCAACCGCGCGCCAAAACCCGGTCGTGTGTTTGGCGGCAAAACAGAAGCCGTCACCATCGCCGGCAAATACTGCGAATCTGGTGATATCCTGATTAAGGAAGTACAACTGTCCGTTCCCCAAGCCGGTGATATTCTGGCTGTCCTGGGGACAGGGGCTTATAATTACTCGATGGCCTCCAACTATAACCGTATTCCACGCCCAGCAACGGTTATCATCACAGAAGGTCGAGCAGAGCTTCTGGTAAAAAGAGAGACCTACACCCAGTTGATGCAGAACGATGTCATCCCCAAACACTGGGTATCAGAGGGACAAGTAACCTCAGTAAGTGCTGACGCTTCAGGACATCGTGTACAATAAAATAAGGATATCAATTTCTGTGGAACGATTCTAAGGCAGCTGCGTCGGTTAATGTGGTTGAAAAAGTTCAGTTAGTCACGCTCAAGCGTCTATTGACGAACTTATGACCGTTCGCTTTCTGTAATCCCTCTTGGAGACTGTTCATTTAATGAACGAGCTGTTGTCCCCCATTCAACAAACGGGTGCCTTTTTGGGCATTCCATTCAACACGCTCTTTAGTTACGGAGCCCAGTTATTGTTCTTAATCACTGTGGTTTCCGTTATCTATAACCGCTTCATCAAAAGAAGCCAGGCAGATCAAATCTTCAAGGGCTTACTGGTTATTCTAGCCAGTTTTGTTGGCCTTTGGGTTGTGGTGCGCATGCTCAATTTGGTATTGCTGGAAATTATGTTTGGCGGAGCGATTGAACTCCTCATTATTGGTCTAATTGTTATTTTTCAACCCGAACTGAGACGAATGCTTCTCTACTTGGGCAACCCCGATCTGCTGAATAAAACCCTCTTTCAGCCAGAAAATCAAAAAACAGAGCGCTTAATTCGAGAATTGGTCGACGCGGTCAGATTTCTCAGCAAATCTAAGCTAGGTGCCCTGATTGTGATTGAATCAGCCAATAACCCGGGAGGGAATTACCTGGAAGCAGGAACCCGTCTGGATGCCCGTGTGACCACTGAAATCATTCTCACCATCTTTCAACCCAAAACCCCGCTACATGACGGTGCTCTGGTCATCACACCCCAAAACCGAATTTCTGCCGCGGGTGTGTTGCTTCCACTAACAGAAGATCCGAAATTAAGTTGGCAGTTTGGAACCAGGCACAGAGCTGCTATTGGACTGACTGAAGTCAGTGACAGTCACTGCATTGTGGTTTCTGAAGAAAGTGGGCATATTTCCTGGGTACATCATGGCACTCTGGAGCGGATGGAGAGCCCAGAAGAGCTTAAAAAGAGAATTGAACGCTTATTCCGAGTGAATAGCGCAACCAATGAAGCGAGCGATGCCCATAAAGAAGCGGTGTTACCAAAACTTTTTCAAAAAAAGCCGGTTTCAAAAACCAAAACCCTCAACTAGTGTTTTTGCGATGCGCTCAAGTTTTTTCGGGTCATATAAATATTAAACAGCACCACCCCAAAGCCTAGCAGCGCAATGGCACCTACAAGACCGGTGAAGGACGCAAAGTTACGGTAATTTTTTAGCTTGTGAAAATAGTCGTTCACCTGTTTTTTCGCACCATCAACTGCCGTTTGTTTCCAACGACCTGTTTTTGCTTGGGTATCGATCAGGTTTAAGGCTTGCTCGCAACGGGCCTCAATCTGAATTGCAGAAGGCATCTCACTGTTAAATAAGCTTTTAAGGTGCCAGCCAAGTTTTTTGAGAGCACCGGTTGTGGGTTTTACACCATCGGGATGATGTAATAACGCTTCACGATATTCTTTTGGCATGCCCACCAAGGCTTTTACGAACATGCGCTGGACTGCTGGCATCGCATAGAACCAGAACGTCCAACCCATAATATCTCGCGTGGCGTGCTCTCGGGCTTCATTCCAACTTCCTCTGCTCAAGGCGGCCCGAATTCGTGAAATAATCACCAACCCATAGATCAACTTAATCTGGTTCACCGCTGAGTGAGGCAAGCGCTCGTAATCAAACAGCTTGAGGAAAGTCCCCGCTTGCGGTGTACGAACGAACTGATTGAGCCCACCTGAGAACTGGACTTGTTTTTTCGGCATCACTTTGGTTATGACAGGGCGGGTGTTCGTTATAGTCATCATACTCCCCCTCGTTGCATAAAGGGAGCAAATCCCATGTTATGACGGACCAACCGACCCGAATACAGCCCAGTATTCGACCCTGAAGAGCCAGAGGCAAGGCCTGCTGACACCCCCTGCGCTTCAGGAGGCGGGCCGCCTTCAGCGGGAGAAAATACCACCCCCCCGTGTTTCTTTTTGGTAAGCCAGTTGTTGAAAAAAGCCACAGAGAAGCCCACAACCAGCGTGGTGAAAACTGCGACTGCACTCACCCAGCGTTTTACCTTGTAGGTGTATGGAATCAGACCCATGATTGCTTTTTTCAGTCCCGGAAGCACAGTACTTCCATTCATCAATGCGGACATTCGCCCTTTTTCTGCAGCGTGAAGCACACGGTTGGTAATTTTCCCTTGGGAATCCACCAAAACACGGTCCATATACTGCTCCAGGAAGGCTTTTACTTCTTGGAAAAATGGCTTGAGTGCTTTGTCAGACAGCACCGCACGATCTCCAGCCAATAGGTGTATTTTTTCGGAGAGACCGCCTTGAAGGGCAGCTTTTTCTAGGGCTTCGAGAACCGGGGCTTCTGCCTTCATAACGGCTGCAGACATTTCTATACGCTTACTTCTAACAGCACTCTCAAGGGCATGATTGAGTACCTCTCCAGAGAGACCATTGGCTTTAAGCCGAGCAGTTTCTTCTGAGGCAAATCTTGCAATGGCCTCTTGGGTATTGACCACACCTGCCCACGGACTGTTTTGTCCTGTGAGAATCTGTTTCAGCATTTTTTTGGCTTTAGGTGTTAACCGCCCCGACTGGGGAATAGCACCTTCGACAGACTCATGAAGCTTTTGTCGCAAAGGTGCAGAGCTTACATTATTGAATGCATTGTGCAAAGAAGTATGCCCCACGTGAGCATCTTGAGCCACAATGCTATCTAGAATTGAATCAATCCATTTTTCCCTCACTTGTGCGGGCGTTTTCCCCGCTTTTAAGGCATCTTCAAACTGTTCTCCAAACACCTGCAACGATTTAGCATTAATCCAAGCCCCCGTATGAACCCCCAGTGGGTTTAAGCGCAGCATTCGATGGACCGTATTGCTGTTAAACAGCATAAAGCCAAGCGTCCCCAGCCAACCGGCAAAAAACACATTCACCAAAGTCCCAGAAATCTCTCGAATTAGCGTTTCACGGCCCATATCTGGGCCACGTTTATTGTATTCAATGGCCGTACGCGGCAGAACCATTCCGCCCACGTCAGTCACTGTCAGTTCTAGAATCCGGTTTGTATCAATCTTTTGTGCCAAATTGGCAACCACATCGCCCACTCCGGAAAAGAGCGGCGGCTGCGAGGAAGCGATGGGTTTGTGAAGGGTTATATGCATTGGTTTTACAGGGTATTGACTTGATATTAACGGAAACAAGGCGCATTCTTGAGCGGTTCGCTGTGTTGTGCAGAA